>JAEUKV010000298.1 GCA_016794165.1 Rhodospirillaceae bacterium | reverse complement strand
TTCGAGGACCGGGACGAGCACCCCTGCGGCCACAGCCCTGGCAGCCTGGTAGGAGAGCACGCGGGTGATGCCGATGCCGGCAATGGCGGCATCGATCGCCGCCTCCGCCGTGGTGACACTCAGCCGCGTGCGGACCGGGGCCGGTATATCGTGCTTGCCATCGTGGAAGATCCAGAATTTCGACGGGGTCATGTTTTCAAAGCTGATGCAATCGTGGTGGACGAGATCCGCGAGTTTTGTCGGTGTGCCGCGGCGCTTCAGATAGCCGGGACTGGCATAGGCTGAGCGCCGCGTCGCCCCGAGGCGAGTCGCTACGAGATTGCTGTCAGGGAGATTGCCGATGCGCAAGGCGGCATCGATGTGGTCTTCGATGAGGTTGGAGAGGCGGTCGCCGAGCAGGAGCCGCAGCGTGATGTCCGGGAAGACCTGCAGGAAATCGGTCACCACCGGCAGGATGTGCAGCCGCCCGAAGACGAGCGGCGCGGTGATGGTGAGTTCGCCCCTCGGCGTCACATATTCGCCGGCCACTTTCCGCTCGGCCTCCTCGACCCGTCCCAGGATCTCCTTGGCGTCGGCGAGATAGGCGCGGCCGGCTTCGGTGAGTTGCACCTTGCGATTGGTGCGGGTGAGCAGGCGCGCATTCAGATGTGCCTCGAGGTCGGCCACCTTGCGGCTGACGGTGGCGAGTGGCGCCCCCAATTGCCGGGCCGCCGCTGAGAGACTCCCGGCCTCCGTGACGGTCACGAGGAGCGCCATTGCAGCCAGCCGATCCATGCCATGTCTCTCCCTCTTTCCTCCCGATTTTCGAGAGGATGGTTCTTGCATTGGCATTCTACCGCAATTTTCCGGGAGGGCATAGTTTTGGGACAGACGACACGTTCTGCCGCCCCACCCCTTCAGGAGACGCCCTTATGAAACTCTATCATCATCCGCTGTCCGGCCATGCCCACCGCGCCCGCCTGCTGCTGTCGCTGTTGCGCGTCCCGCACGACCTCGTCCTGGTCGATCTTGCCGCGGGTGCCCACAAGGCGCCGGATTTCTTGAAGATCAATCCATTCGGCCAGGTGCCGGTGCTGGATGACGACGGCATCATCGTCACTGATTCGGTGGCCATCCTGGTTTATCTCGCCAAAAAACTGCGCCGCAGCGACTGGCTGCCGGAAGAGCCGCTGGCGGCCGCCAGGGTACAGAAATGGCTGTCGGTCGCCGCCGGCGAGATTGCCTATGGCCCGGCCGCAGCGCGCCTCGTCACGATATTCGGCGCCAGCTTCCGCCCCGAAGAGGTGGTGACGCGTGCCCACAATATCCTGAAGCAGATCGACGCGGAATTGAGCGGTCACCCGTTCATCGTCGGGTCGGCACCCACCATCGCCGATGTGGCACTCTACAGCTATATCGCCAGCGCGCCGGAGGGGAATGTCGATCTCTCGGCCTATCCCCATGTGGGTGCCTGGCTGGCGCGGATCGAAGACCTGCCCGGCTTCGTCGAATTCCAGAAAACGCCCGTCGGTCTGGCGGCTTAAAGATCGAACCGGCGCGGGATGCCGGCCACCGGATGCTGGCCTGGCATCCCGCGCAATTCTTGAAAGGGCGACCGATGGCCCTCACCGAAATCACCACCACGTCACCCTGGCATGACGGCGAGGTCGCCCTGCAGCGTAGTGCCGGCGTTGCCGAGCGCATGGCGGATGTGGGGCGCCGGGTGATCCGCGACTACATGCCGGATCAGCATCGCGATTTTTTCGCGCAGCTGCCCTTTGTCGTGCTGGGATCGGTCGATGCCCAGGGCGATGTCTGGGCGACCCTGCGGGCGAACCAACCGGGTTTCATGCGCTCGCCGGATCCGCGGCGCCTTGCCCTCACCCTTCCGCGCGATCCCGGCGATCCGGCGGAGGTGGGTTTCAATGACGGCGATGCCATCGGGTTGCTCGGTATCGAATTGCACACGCGGCGGCGCAACCGAATGAACGGCATTGTGCGACGCGTTGATGAAAGCGGCTTCACCATCGCGGTCCACCAGAGTTATGGCAATTGCCCGCAATACATCCAGCTGCGGCAGTTCGAATTCACGCGCCCGACGGACCGGTTCCCGCCGGTCGAGACCGTGCAGTATCTGGATGCCTTGGATGCGCGCGCGAAGCAGATGATCGGTGGCGCGGACACGTTCTTCGTCGCGTCCTATGTCGAGCTGCCGGAAGGCGGGCGGCAGGTGGACGTGTCGCATCGCGGCGGCAAACCGGGCTTTGTGCATATCAGCAACACGGGCATTCTCACCGTCCCGGATTTCGCCGGCAATCTGTTCTTCAACACGCTCGGCAATTTCAGTGTCAATCCGCGCGCCGGGCTGGTCTTCGTCGATTTTGCGACCGGCGATCTGTTGCAGATCACCGGCGTGCCGGAGGTTGTCCTCCAGGGGCCGGAGATCGCGGCGTTCCAGGGGGCCGAGCGTTTCTGGCGCGTAACACCGACCCGCATCCTCTATCGCCCGGCGGCATTGCCGCTGCGTTGGGCGGATGAAACGCAAGGGGCCTCGCCCAACTCGCAGATGACTGGCGATTGGGCCGAGATGGCGGCGCGGCTCCAGGCGCAGGAACTCGCCCGGCAGTGGCGCCCGTTCCGCATCGAGAAGATCGCGGCGGAAAGTGCCAGCGTGAAGTCGTTCTATCTGCAGTCGCTGGACGGCTTCGGTCTCATTCCGCATGAGGCGGGGCAACACCTGCCGATCCGAATCACGCTGCCCGGCACGGACAAGCCCGTCATCCGCACCTATACGCTGTCGGCAGCGCCCGCAGATGGCTTCTATCGCATCAGTGTCAAACGCCAGGGCGCGGTGTCGGCACATCTCCATGGGCTGAGCGTGGGCGCTACGCTCGAAGTGCAGGCACCTGCCGGCGGCTTCACCGTCGATGCGCTGGAGGCCCGGCCGGCCGTGCTGATGGCGGCCGGGATCGGCATCACCCCGATGCTTGCCATGCTGCGGCACATTGTATTTGAGGGGCGTCGCAAACGCCGCATCCGCCCGACCTGGCTGTTCTACGCCGCCCGCGACAAGGGCGACCGCGCTTTCGATGGCGAGATCGCCGAGCTGCTGGCGCAGGCGCAGGGCCTGGTGCGTCTGGTGCGGGTGCTGAGCGAACCCGGCAACGCGCGCGTGCAAGAGGATTTCGACGTCGCCGGTCGTATCGACATGGCGCTGCTGAGTGCCACTTTGCCCTTTGGCGACTACGATTTTTATCTCTGCGGGCCGGGGCCGTTCATGCAGGCGGTCTATGACGGGCTGCGGGGTTTCAATATCTCGGACAGCCGCATCCATGCCGAAGCATTCGGGCCGGCATCGCTGGCGCGTGTCGCGGATCAGGGTGCTCCCGCCATCGTGCTGGGGCCGCCATCCAAGGAATCCGTGAAGGTGGCGTTCACGGCATCGGGCAAGGAGGCGCGCTGGTCACCGGCCAGCGGATCGCTGCTGGAACTCGCCGAATCGCGTGGCCTGACGCCGCCCTTCAGCTGCCGGTCGGGGAATTGCGGCAGCTGCCGCGCCAGGATCGTCGAAGGCGCCGTCACCTATCACACACTCCCCAGTGCCGAGATCGGCAACGACGAGGCGCTCATCTGCTCGGCGGTGCCGGCGGAAGGGACGACGCGGCTGCTGCTCGATCTCTAGCGGCTAGCGCTGGTCGTGCGGGCAATAGAAGGTCGAGCGGGCCCCTTGCGTGATGCGCCTGATCGGACCGCCGCATGTGCGACAGGGCTCGCCTTCGCGGTCATAGACTTTCCAGCGGTGCTGGAAATAGCCGAGTTCGCCATCGGCCTGCACATAGTCGCGCAGGCTGGACCCGCCGGCCTTGATCGCCTCCTTGAGGACCTGCTTGATGGCGGCCGCCAGTTTCGTGGCACGCTCGCCCTGGACCGTGCCGGCGCGGCGCTTCGGGCTGATCCCGGCGCGGTAGAGCGCCTCGGAGGCATAGATGTTGCCCACCCCCACCACGAGGCGCTGGTCCATGATGGCAAGCTTGATTGCGGTCTTGCGGCCCTTGAGGAGCGCGGCGAGGGTCGGCCCATCAAAGGCGGGATCCAAGGGCTCCAGCCCCAGCCCGCGCATGAGCTTGTGCTCCGCCAGGCTCGCGCCGGGCACCAGATCCATCATGCCGAAGCGCCGGGCGTCGTTGAAGCGCACGCAGGTGCCGTTGTCGATGTCGAAGACCACATGGTCGTGGCGGTCGAGCAGGCCCGGGCGTTTCTCGTTGACCACCATCGAGCCGGACATGCCGAGATGGACCAGCAGCACGTTGCCGTCGTCGAGGTCGATCACGATGTATTTGGCGCGGCGGCGGATTCCCTCGATGCGGCGGCCCTGGAGCCTGGCCGCGAAATCCGCCGGGAAAGGAAAGCGCAGATCGGCCCGGCGCTGTTCGACATGGGAAAAGCGCCGGCCCAGAAGCTTGAGGGCCAGGCCACGGCAGACGGTTTCGACTTCGGGCAGTTCCGGCATGGTGAGGCAAGCGGTAAGGCCACCACCGGCCGGCGTCAAGCGGGGGCTTCCCAAGAGGGGCTGGCGAGACTGGCATCGGCGCCTCACTGCGGCTAAAGTCCGGCCAAACAGGACAGAATCATGCCCGCCGAACCCAATTACGCCGATTCCCATCACGATCAGACCAGCGCGCCCGACCGGGAAGCGGCCTGGTTCGGCTTTCGCCGGATCGAGGCCGGGCAGAAGGCTGCCCTGGTACAGGGCGTGTTCTCCTCGGTGGCCGGCAAATACGATCTGATGAACGACCTGATGTCCGGGGGCGTCCACCGCCTGTGGAAGGCGGCGATGCTGGACTGGCTGGGTCCGCGGCCGGGCTGGCACTGCCTGGACGTCGCCGGCGGTACCGGCGACATCGCCTTTCGCATCCTGGAGCGGCAACCGAGTGCCCATGTGACGGTGTGCGACCTTACCCCGGCGATGCTGGAGGTGGGCCGCGACCGGGCGATCGACCGCGGCCATCTCGCCGGCCTCGACTGGGTCAGCGGCAATGCCGAGGATCTCCCCTTCGAGGAGATGCAGTTCGATTCCTATACCATCGCCTTCGGCCTCAGGAATGTCGGCCGGCAGCAACGGGCGCTGGAGGAGGCCTACCGCGTCCTGAAGCCAGGTGGCCGGTTCCTCTGTCTGGAATTCAGCCATGTCGGCCTGCCGGCGCTGGCAAAGCTCTACGATCTCTATTCCTTCAAGGTGCTGCCCTGGCTGGGCGAAGCGGTCGCCAAGGACCGCGACTCCTACCAGTACCTGGTGGAATCGATCCGCAAGTTCCCGACCCAGGACCGGCTCGCCGGCATGATGGCCAAGGCCGGATTCCGCCAGGTCAGCTACCGCAACCTTACCGGCGGCATCGCGGCGCTGCATTCAGGCTGGCGCGTCTAGATGATCCGCACAATCCGCTCGCTCTACCGTCTGTTCGACATCGCCCGCTGCTTTGCGCGCCACGGCGCGCTGGCGCCGTTCGAGGAGGCGCTCAGCAATGCCGGGCTCGCCCCGGTGCTCCTGTTTTCGGCCCGCATCCTGTTCGGCCGCTCGGCCGACGGCTCGCGTCCGGGCGAGCGCCTGGCGGCCGCGCTCTCCGAACTCGGTCCCGCCTTCATCAAGCTGGGCCAGGTGCTCTCCACCCGCTCCGATCTCCTGGGCGAGCAGGTGGCGGCGGATCTTGCCAAGCTGCAGGACCAGCTGCCGGCCTTCAGCGCCTTCGCCGCCAAGAGCCGGATCGAGAGCGAGCTCGGCGCCCCCCTGGGCGAGCTCTATGCCAGTTTCGACGACGAACCGGTTTCCGCCGCCTCGATCAGCCAGGTGCATTTTGCGGTCACCTTTCCCTCGCTGGATTTTCCAGATGGAAGGCCGGTCGCGGTCAAGGTGCTGCGCCCGGGGATCGAGGCAGCGTTCCAGGCCGATATCGACCTGCTGCTGTGGATCGCCGAGATTATCGAGCGCACGCAACCCAAACTCAGGCGCCTCAAGCCGGTCGAGGTGGTGAAGACCTTCGCCGCCACGGTGCATATCGAGATGGACCTGCGGCTGGAGGCGGCCTCCGCCTCCGAGCTCCGCGACAATTTCGAGGGCGATCCCAGCTATCGGGTGCCGGCGATCGACTGGGCGCGTACCGCCAGGCGGGTGATGACCCAGGAGCGCCTCTCCGGCATTCCGATGGATGACGGCGCCGCCATGCGCGAGGCCGGGCTCGATGTCGACGAGGTGCTGACCAAGGCAGCAGCGATCTTCTTCAATCAGGCCTTCCGTGACGGCTATTTCCACGGCGACCAGCACCCCGGCAACATGACCGTGGGCTATGACGGCGCCATCCAGGTGGTCGATTTCGGCATCATGGGACGGCTCGACCGCAAGACGCGTTTCTACCTGGCCGACATGCTGCTGGGCTTCCTCGAGCGCGATTACATGCGCGTGGCGCGGATGCATATCGAGGCGGGCTATCTGCCCCAGACCCAGTCGATCGACGAATTCGCCCTCGCTTTGCGCTCGATCGGCGAGCCCATTCAGGGACGCCCCCTTCACGAGATCAGCTTCGCCACCATGCTGGGCCAGCTGTTCTCCATCGCCGAAACCTTCGACATGGAAGTGCAGCCGCAATTGCTGCTGCTGCAGAAGAACATGCTGATGGCCGAGGGCGTCTCGCGCCAGCTCAACCCGACGCTCAACATCTGGACCCTGGCACGGCCGCTGATCGAGCAGTGGATGATCGAGAATCGCGGGCCCCGGGCGCGCCTGGAACAAGGCCTTGCGGATTTCCTCGAGGTGGTCGAGCGCGGCCCCGGCGTCCTCAAGAATGTCGATCGGCTGGTGAGCCATCTGGCCGAGGGCGGGCTGAAGCTCGACCCGGAGGCCCTGCGCGTCATCAACCGCACCGGGTCGAGTTGGTGGCTGTGGATCATCATCGCCGTGCTCACGGCTGCCCTGCTGTTCCGGTAGGGCGGTTTCTGACCCCGGGTCATCCAGGGCGATCCCGGCTGCGTATTCAGCTGGCAACTTCACCTGGGAGATCTTCATGACCCTGCATCGACTGTTCCTGGCCGGGGGATTCCTGCTGGCCAGCGTTTCCGCAACCCTGGCGGCATCGGCCACCGGCGCCGCCATCGAGGCGGCCATCGGCGGCAACACGGTCGCCGGCAATATGGATGCCAGCGGGCCCTATGCCGAATTCTACGAGGCCGGCGGCACCATCAAGGGCGATGGCTATACCGGCAAATGGTCTATCGAGGGCGATACCATGTGCTTCGAATATGAGGGCACGCCCAAGGATTGCTGGGCCGTCGAGATCAGCGGCGATCAGGTTCGCTGGCTGAAGGACGGCG
>JAEUKV010000262.1 GCA_016794165.1 Rhodospirillaceae bacterium | reverse complement strand
AAACCCTCTCAACCGGTACGGCGGCGGCCGATGCCGACACCGAGGGGCAGGACGAAGCGCCGTGACGGTTCGGGCTGGAAACTGCGATAGGATACCGGCCCAGGTTGCGCGACCAGCGGATCGAGATCCCGCAGCGATGCCTGCTCGGTCTGGCAGATCTCCTCGACGCAATCCGCGAGCGCGCTGTGCCAGTCCGGCTGGACCAGGCCGAAACGCGCCGCCGCCACGCTGCAATCGAGTTCGGTGCGGCGCGCCGGGGCACCGGTGACGCCAAAGCGGTTGGGGGTGATCGGGATCAGATCGGGCGCCACCTGAAAGGAGATCGCCCGGCTGAGGGCGCCGCGCGCGAAGTCGTAGAGTGTCGCCGCCGGCGTCCCGCAGAAGTGAATGGTTGCACCGGCATGGCCAGCGCGGTCGTCGAGCAATTGGAGGCCCACCTGGCGCAGCGCCGTGCAAAGCTCGCGCGCCGGCGTCGGGCCGCTGACATGGTCATTGGGCACATGGACCCGGCCACCACGGCGCCCCAGGGACAGCATGGTGCGGAGCATGTTGTGGCCGCGCACACCGAACAGCCAGCCGGTGCGCAGGATCACATGGCGGCGGCAATGGGCGCGGATTTCGGCTTCGCCCGCCGCCTGGCTCTGGCCGAATACGCTGATCGCATCGGGCTGGTCGGTTTCGAGATAGGGGTCGGTCTTGTCCCCGGCAAAAACCTGATCCGAGGAGAGGTGGATCAGCGGAATGTCGAGGGCGCCCGCCGCGTCCGCCAGATCGGCAACCGCCCAGTGGTTGCGTGCCTGGGTGATGGTACGGTCCTGTTCCGCGCGGTCCGGCGAGTTGTAGCCGATGGTGCTGATGATCAGGGAAGGGGCAAATCGTTCCAGGTTGGTCCTCAAACGGTCGATGTCGAGCACGCCCACTTCGATGGCCCCGACGGAGCGGACGGTATAGGCGGCCGGCCATGCCATCGCATCCAGTTCCTGGGCAAGGGCGGCGTTTCGACCGACGATCAAGATCAACTTCTGTCCGGGCATCCATCGGGTTCCAGCGCGGTCGGCCGGATCAGCCCGGCGCGAACCTGAGTCCATGCGTAAAAGATAGCACCGGACCGCCCGCTCGCATAGTCGTGCACAGAAATATTACAGTATAATCAATAAGATAAAGGGGACATTTGAGCTAATTTGTTTGCTATTGGATGATGCCCGAACAGAAAAAACCGCCGGGGGACGGGCCCGCCGGCGGTTCTGATCTGGCAGATGAGCAATCTCAGGGATTGGGCGCGCGCGCACCGACGCAGGCGGCGGCGTAATCATTGTGGCGCAGCTCGATGTGGCGCCAGTAATCGTTGGACGGGGCGGCGCCACCGGCTTCGGCGATCTCGACATAGTCGCCGCCCAGCATGTTGGCGACGTCGGCATTCACCGCGACGGCACTGCTGTTCTGATAGATCTCGCCGGCCACGACGGTCTGCTCCGCCTTCAGCGCACCCATATTGGCTTCGCCCGAGGCGCATTCGCCGGAAACCTGGCGGTCCAGGTCGTATTGCGGGCTCACCGAGCAAGCGGCCAGCGCCAGAGCGCCCAGAACGGGCAACAGGATCTTCTTCATGCGAATCTACCCCTTTTAAGTGATGGCAAGAGCCGGCAATCAACCCGCGCCACGTAGCGCTAGCCCCCGATTCCGGTCGGAAGTTTCAGGCGGGATCTAATCATAATAACAGGTTAACCGCAAGATAAGAGGTAGTGAACCCATTTTTGACGGAGACGGCCGTTCCCGGCGCGAAACCGGCCGGTTTCCTCAAAAAACCAGGGCCTTGGCCTGCTGCACCTGTGGCAATTCCTGGACCTGCCGGAGGAGCGCCGGCGGCATCGGGCCGTCAATTTCCACCAGGGCGATGGCATCGCCCCCCTGGCCCGAACGCCCCAGGGCAAACGTCGCGATGTTGATCCCGTTATCGCCCAACAGGGTGCCCAG
Source organism: Rhodospirillaceae bacterium (assembly GCA_016794165.1). Lineage (GTDB taxonomy): Bacteria > Pseudomonadota > Alphaproteobacteria > Dongiales > Dongiaceae > Dongia. Next base: position 6,761 of record JAEUKV010000262.1, on the reverse strand, counting down.
CCGGCCGATGAAGCCCGGCTTGTCGTCGTTGGTCACATAGAGCATGTGCGGCCCCAGTTCGGCGTCGATCTTGATGCCCTTGATGTCCACCACCCGTGGCCGCTGGTCGGCAAAGAGCGTTCCGGCGATGGAGCGCGCCCAGCGCTCCGATTCGACGGTAAGGCGGATCAGCGTGTGATAGTCGCCCTCGCGCTCGTGCTTCACCTCGGTGAGGTCGATGTTGCGTTCCTTGGCCACCAGCGGCGCGTTGACCATGTTGACGCTTTCGGCCAGCAACGGCTTCAGCAGCCCCTGCAGGATGAGCGCGGTCAGGGGGCGGGTATTGAGGCCGGCCACGTGGCCCTCATATTCGACCGTCACCTTGCGCAGGCCCGTCTCGGTCGCCTGCCCGGCGAAGGCGCCCAACTGATCGGCAAGCTTCATGTAGGGCCGCAGCTTCGGCGCCTCCTCGACCGTGACCGAGGCCATGTTGAGGGCATTGGTGACGGCGCCGTGCAGCAGGAAGTCGGACATCTGCTCGGCCACCTGGATGGCGACGTTCAACTGCGCCTCGGTCGAGGAGGCACCGAGATGCGGCGTACAGACCAGGCCCGGATGACCGAAGAGAATGTTCTCGGTCGCCGGCTCGGTGGAGAAGACGTCGAGGGCGGCACCGGCTACCTGGCCGGAATCGAGGGCCGCCTTGAGATCCGCCTCGACGATCAGGCCCCCGCGGGCGCAGTTGATGATGCGCACGCCCGGCTTGCATTTGGCGAGCGCCGCCGCGTCGATCAGATTGCGCGTCTGGTCGGTAAGGGGGGTATGGAGGGAAATGAAGTCGGCGCGGTGGAGTAGGGTGTCGAGGTCGACCTTCTCCACCCCGAGATCGAGGGCGCGTTCGGGTGAGAGGAAGGGATCGTAGGCGATCACCTTCATTTTCAAGCCATGGGCGCGATCAGCGACGATCGACCCGATATTGCCGCAACCGATGAGGCCGAGGGTCTTGGCGTAGAGCTCGACCCCCACGAAGCGGGATTTCTCCCACTTTCCCTGATGGGTGGTGGCGTTCGCCTCCGGGATGTGGCGGGCAAGCGCCATCATCATGGCGATGGAATGCTCGGCGGTGGTGATGTTGTTGCCGAAGGGCGTGTTCATGACGCAGATGCCGCGTGCCGTCGCCGCCTTGACGTCGATGTTGTCGACCCCGATGCCGGCGCGGCCGACCACCTTGAGCCGTTTGGCCGCGGCCAGCACATCGGCCGTCACCTTGCTGGCCGAGCGCAGGGCGAGGCCGTCGTATTCCCCGATGACGGCGGCAAGCTCCTTGGGTTTGAGGCCTGTCTTCTCGACCACTTCGATGCCACGCTCGCGGAAGATGGTAACGGCGGCGGGCGACAGTTCATCGGAAATGAGAACCCGAACGGGTGAATCCTGGGTCATGGCTCAGTGTCCGTTGTTGGCGTGTTTCACGGTGGCATAGGCCCAGTCGAGCCAGGGCAGCAGCGCCGCCACATCGGCGCTCTCGACGGTGGCGCCGCACCAGATGCGCAAGCCCGGCGGGGCATCGCGATAGGCACCGACATCGAAGGCGGCCTGCTCCCGCTCCAGGAGTGCTGCGATTTCGCTGGCGATCCTCTGCTGCTGCATGGCGTCCTTCGCCGTGAACCAGGGATCGACGACGGTGAGGCAAACCGAGGTGCTGGAGCGCGTGGCCGGATCATCGGCCAGCAGCCCGGCCCAGTGCGACCCGGCGACCCAATCCGCCACGAACCGGAAATTGGCCTCGCTGCGGGCAATGAGGCCGGCGAGACCACCCACCGATTCCGCCCAGGCGAGCGCATCGAGCTGATCCTCGACGCAAAGCAGCGAGGGCGTGTTGATGGTCTCGCCCTGGAAGATACCCTCGATCAACTTGCCGCCCCTGGCGAGGCGGAAGATCTTGGGGATCGGCCAGGTCGGCTGGTAGCTGGCGAGGCGCTCGACCGCGCGCGGCGAGAGGGCGATCATGCCGTGGCCGCCTTCGCCGCCCAGCACCTTCTGCCAGGACCAGGTGACGACGTCGAGCTTGGGCCAGGGAAGATCCATCGCGAACACCGCCGAGGTGGCGTCGCAGATGGTGAGCCCGGTGCGGTCGTCGGCGATCCAGTCGGCATGCGGCAGGCGCACGCCGGAGGTCGTACCGTTCCAGGCAAAGACGATGTCGTCGCCGGCGTCGATGCCGGCAAGATCCGGCAGGCGACCGTAATCGGCACGGCGGATCTTGGTCGGCAGATGCAACTCGCCCGCGATGTCGGCGGCCCAGCCGTCGCTGAAACTCTCGAAGGCAAGCACGGTGATGGGCTTGGGACCGAGCAGGGACCACAGTGCCATCTCGACGGCGCCGGTATCGGAGGCCGGCACGATGCCCAGGCGATAATCGGCGGGAATACCCAGCAGGTCCTTCGATCGCGCGATCACCTCGGCGAGTTTCGCCTTGCCGGGCTGCGAGCGATGCGAGCGTCCAAGAACGGAGGTATCGAGAGCGGTCGCGGTCCAGTTGGGGCGCTTGGCGCAGGGACCCGACGAAAAATGCGGCCGCGACGGCCGCCGGAGCGGTTTCAACATGTGCGATCCTTCCAGATCGAAGCGCTCCGTTGGGGGAGCGTGGCCCGCAGCCCGTATGCCGGATGGCGCCACGCCTGTCAAGATGAGGACAAAAGGGGTCGTTTTCGGATGGATTCTCTGCGGCCGGGCGGCGTGGCGTTTCGCTCTTTGCCTTTCGCTGCCGCCTGTCCTATTTTCTGCCGCGATGGTTCTCGGATTCGGAGCGGCGCTGGTCGTTTCCGGCCGGGATTAATAGGGAACGCGGTGCGACACCGCGGCTGCCCCCGCAACTGTAAGCGGTGAGTGCTCCATCACCAGAGCCACTGGGATCCGATCCCGGGAAGGCGGGTGGAGCGCCCGGACCCGCGAGCCAGGAGACCTGCCATCACCCGATGAAACCCAAGTGACCGGGCGGTGGGCCCGGCGGAGGTTGGCGTGATGATCGTCTCCCAGTCCGTTGTTGACCCGGCTGATTTTGTGGCCCGTGACGCCGAGCAGTATTGTGCCGCGTTGCGCGCACTCGATTCTGTTGCCAACGAAACCGTGCACATGAAGCTGTTGGCCTGGGTGATGGGCCTGCCAGCTGGCATTGACCCAGCCGACGCCGCGCAGATGGTGCTGCATCAGCAGGTCGCGGCGTCTGGGACAAGAATCTCGGCTCCGTTGATGAAGTTGATCGAGACTGTGGCACAGTATCCGCGCGACAGGTTGGCGCGGATGGTCAGTGGGCGGCGGCAGGCGGTGGTGAACTGAGAGTTCTCATTGACCTTTGCCCAGTCCCGATTTCGGACGATAGGTAACCTCATCAGATCATGTTATGTTGGCCTTCAATCCTCAACGGGCTGGCAGGCCGCCACCGTCGATTCGGATTAGGTACATGTCCTTTCGCGACGTCCTGCTAGCCGTCTTGCCGCCATTGCTGTGGGCCGTCACCTACACCACGGCCAAGTCCGGCCTGGCCCATTTCCCGCCGCTTCTTTTCATGGGCATCGTCTATGCGATCGCAGCGCTGATGCTTTGGCGCCCAGGCGAACAGGTGAAGACGTCACGTCTTTCACTCATCTGCATCGCTGCATTCGGCGGTGCTATTCAAAGCGGGTTTGTGTTCGCGGCGCTGGCCGGGATGCCAGCCTCGCTCGCCAGTCTTGCGGTTCAGCTTCAGGTGCCGTTTGCAGTACTTGCCGCCGCGATGATTTGCGGCGAACGTTTGTCCCCTCTTCGATGCCTTGGGATTCTGATTGCCTTCGCTGGGGTCGCCCTAGCGTCGGGTGCCGTCGGCAGTGGATCGGTGCGGATGCATCCCTTGCTGTTGATGGTGGCGGGCACCATGTCCTGGGGTGTCGCGCAGGCGCTCATTCGCCGTTTCGGGCGCGATCAGGGCCGCATCGTGATTGCATCGATCGCCCGCTACGCAGCGCCGATGCTCTTGGCGATGTCGGCCATTCTGGAACACGGCCAACTGGCGGCGATTTCGTCAGCGGGTGCCATGCATTGGCTGTCGGCTGTGGTGCTGGCATCCGGCGGTTTCGCCCTGGCCTACAGTATCTGGTACGCGCTACTGGGCCGCCACCGGGTCGATCGGGTCGCACCGTTCGCCCTGCTCATGCCGCCGTTTGGCCTGCTGAGCGGTTGGCTGTTTCTAAGCGAGGCGATCGGTGCAGCTGAGATCGTGGGTGCCTGCGTGATCGTCGCGGGATTGTGGATCATCGTCCGATCGCCGCGTATAGCACAAATCCCTACGGCGTCTTCGTGATAGCCCGGGCTGTGGCCCCCTGTGAACCATGAGGAGGCACAGACGGAGCCGCACCACCTCGCTCTCACGACGACTTCTTGCATAGGAGCAACGTATCAACTTGCCAGTTTCGTCGCGATCTTCGCCACATGCTCGCCCTGGAAGCGCGCCATGTCCAACTCCTGCTGGCTCGGCTGGCGGGTGCCGTCGCCGCCCGCGATGGTGCTGGCGCCGTAGGGCGAGCCACCCTTGATCTCGTCCACGCCCATCTGTGCCTGGCAGGTATAGGGGAGGCCGACGATCACCATGCCATGATGGAGCAGGGTGGTGTGGAAGGAGAGGATGGTGGATTCCTGGCCGCCATGCTGGGTGGCGGAGGAGGTGAACACGCTGCCCACCTTGCCGACCAGGGCGCCGTTGAACCAGAGACCGCCGGTCTGGTCGAGAAAATTGCGCATCTGCGAGGCGGCGACGCCGAAGCGGGTGGGGGCGCCGAAGATGATCGCGTCGTATTGCGGCAGCTCCTCGACCGTGGCGATCGGCGCCTTCTGGTCGAGCTTGAAATGGCTTTTCCGCGCAACCTCCTCGGGCACCAGTTCGGGCACCCGCTTTACCACGACCTCGGTACCGGCGACCTTGGCGGCACCCTCGGCCACGGCCTGGGCCATGGTCTCGATATGACCGTAGGTGGAGTAGTAGAGAACCAGAATCTTGGACATGGAGCGCCTCTCTGCGGTGGGGTTGGCAGGTTGTGGCAGAGAGATGGGCCACGGCGCGGCTGGATACAATCGACCATCCCGTGATAAGATCGTTCACTTTCGGATGACAATGGAGCGCTGCCCATGGACCAGCTGACCGCCATGCGTACCTTTCGCCGGGTAGTGGAAATGAGCAGCTTCACCGCGGCCGCGCGCAGCCTCGGTCTCAGCAAGGCGGCGGTGTCGAAACAGGTCGGCGAACTGGAGGCGCATCTTGGCGCCACGCTCATTCACCGCACGACGCGGCGGCTCTCCGCGACCGAGGTGGGGAATGCCTATTTCGAGCGCTGCGTCCGGCTGCTCGACGAGTTCGAGGCGGCGGATGCCGAGGTGCGGCACCTGCAGGCCGAGCCCACCGGTTCGCTCCGCCTCAGCGTGCCCAATGCCTTCGGCGTCACCCAGATGGCGGCGACGATCAACGAATTGTCGCAGCGCTACCCGAAGCTGCGCCTGATCATCGAGGCCAGCGACCGCTTCGTCGATCTCATCGATGAGGGTTTCGATGCCGCCATCCGCATCCGCACCGAACTGCCGGATTCCAGCCTGATCGCGCGCAAACTCTGCACCATTCCGCGATATGTATGCGCCAGTCCCGAATACCTGGAGAGGTTCGGCGAGCCGCAGCGGCCAGAGGATTTGAAGTCGCACAACTGCCTGATCTACACGCAGTCACCCACGCCATTCGACTGGGGGTTCCGCACGGCGCAGGGCCGCAAGACCGTGCGCGTTTCCGGCACCATGCAAAGCAACCACGGCCTGATGCTGATGGATCCGCTGCTCGCCGGTCGGGGTATTGCCCTGCTGCCGCTCTTTACCATTGAGGACGTGCTCAAGAGCGGCAGGGTCAAGCGACTGCTGACGGATTTTCCGACCGATGAGGTCGCCCTGCATGTGGTCTATCCGCAGAACCGGCATCTCTCGCCCAAGGTCCGTGTTCTGGTGGATCTGATGGCCGAGCATTTCGGCCGGCAGCCGCGCTGGGAGTAAGCTAGTCGAGGTCCGCGAGGTACTCCGCGATGGCGCGGATGTCGGCGTCGGGCAGGCGGGCAATGTTCTGCTGCACCGCCGCCATGCCACGGGCCGAGATGCTGTAATAGCCGCCGTCCTCGCCTTCCTTCAGAGCGGAGAAGAGGTCCTCGACATCGGTATAGTCGCCCCGGGCGATGAGCCCCCGCAGGCTCGGCACCTTGCCCTTGCCCTCCGGATGCGGACCGCCGGCGAAAGCGCGGTCCGGGTCCATCGTCATGAAGAGATCGCGCGGCGTGTGGCATTCGGCACAATGCCCCGGGCCATTGACCAGATAGGCGCCGCGGTTCCAGGCAGCGTTCTTGCCTGGATCTTCCGCAACGGGCCCGAGCCGCGCCCGGTACTGCCACAGGCCGATGCCGCGCCGCATCACCCAGGACAGGGGTAACTCGGCCGCCGGAGCTTCGGCGGCGACGGCCGGAAGGGTCATCAGATACGCCTTGAGGTCGAGCACGTCCTCGATGCGCATGCGGCCATAGGAAATGTACGGAAAGGCGGGGATGTAGTGCCGCCCGTCGGGAGCGATTCCGTGTTGCAGGGCATTGACGAAATCGGCATCCGACCAGGCGCCGATACCGGTCGCGGCATCCGGTGTGATGTTGCCGGGGTAGAATGTCCCGACCGGCGTTTCCAGCGCCCTGCCGCCGGAGGGAAGGGCGATGTCGCGCCCAGAATCGGCCGGC
>JAEUKV010000245.1 GCA_016794165.1 Rhodospirillaceae bacterium | reverse complement strand
TGCGAGGCGAGATTGTGCGCCATGTCGATCAGCGCTTCCTCGGTCTGGCGGATCTCCTTGAAACCTCCGGCCGGTGGCAGCAGGTTCTCGAACTGGCCGCCGCGGACGCGCTGCGCGTTCATCTCCAGCCGCCGCAGGCCGGCGACGATCGGCTGCGACAGGGCGATGGCGGCCAGCACCGTAATCAGCGCGATGCCGGCAACCAGCCAGACGACGGAGTCGCGCACCGCAGCGAACCAGCCGAGCGGTCCCGCGCGCGGCACCGCCACACCGACCAGCCAGGAGAGGCCGTTGAAATTGAACGGCGCCAGTTCGGCAAGATAGTTGGTGCCGTCCCAGCTCAAACTCCGGTAGCCGATCGGCGTTGTCGCCGCTGGCGACATGCCAGCCGACCAGACCGCCTGAAGCAGCGATCGATCGAGATCCGCGAGCGCCGGCAACGCCTGGCGAAGACCGGATGGTGGCGCGCGCGTCCCCACCGAGGCGCCGAGTTCCGAGGCGGCCACGATCCGTGCATCATCGGTCACCAGGAACGCGCGGCCGCCGATTTCCCGCTCAAGCCCGCCGAAGAAATGCGACAGGTCGCTGAGGGTGATGTCGGCGCCGATCACGCAGGCGATGGCGCCGACATGGCATTTCGCCGGCCGGGCGACGCTGATCCCTGGCCGCTGTGTGGTCCAGAACAGATAGGGTGCCGTCCAGCCATTGTTCAGCCCGCGCGTCGCGGCGGCATACCACGGCCGCAGGCGCGGATCGTAGCCGTCCACGGCAGCGGCCTCAGGCACGATCTCCTCATAGAAGGCATTGCGCCAGATCACCGTCACGGTACGCGTTCGGCGCTGCACTTCGATGGTCTTGAACATGAACTGGTCGCCGGTCAGCGTGGGCACCCGCATGACATAGGTGAAACCGCCGTCCTCGTAGCCCGCATACATGCCGGCGATGTAGGGATGCACCATCAACTGCTGCCACAGATAGCGCCTGAGGCGCGGCCGGTCCTGTGGATCGAGCGATTGTTCGTTGATCATTCGCGCGGCGAGATCCGTGGTGCGCTCGGCCTGTGCGAGGAATGCTGCGGTACGCGATACGATATGGCTGTTGGCGCTCCGCATCAGCGCCTGGGCGGCCGCGTCGGCGCCGCGCTGGGCGATGATGATCCCACCCGCGATGATGGCCAGCGCCGCCAGGCTCACCAGCAGCGGCAGGGCGATCAGTAGTGTCGTGCGAACCGACCAGGACCTTGCCATACCGAGCGCAATTCTCCTAAAATTCAAACAGCTGGTAGCGATCCAAACGCCAGCGACCTTACAATACTCCGAGAAGAGCGCAAATAAGTGTTAACGGCAGTGTCGACGTGCCAAATTGCGCTCGGCTGGCCGCAGTTCCCACCGACTTCTTTACTGGCCGCGACGAGTTCGGTTGCGAGATTGCGCGGCAGTCCCAGCAAGGTGGATTCGGGCTGCGAACAGTTGGACCCAGGCAGCGACCAGCCAACGGAACCAGATGAGTAGCCGCCAGATACCCGCAGACGAACTCGTTGCATTGACGGACCTGGATCGCGGACTGACGGAAAGCGAGGTCGCGCGGCAGCGGTCGCTTCATGGCAGCAACGACATCCTGAAGGAACAACCGGCACAGTGGCGCGTGCTCCTGCGCGACACCGCGCGCGATCCGATGATCTGGTTCCTGGTCGTGATGAGCGCGCTTTACGGGATTGTCGGTGAGTACACCGATGCCGTGGTCCTGCTCGTCGCATTGCTTCCCTTGATCGGCATGGACGCCTACCTGCACCGGCGGACCCTGGTGTCGACCCGGGGTCTGGCGGACCGGCTTGCCGCGACCTGTCGCGTGGTCCGGAACAGCCTTGCCACTGTCATACCGGCGCGAGACCTGGTGCCTGGTGATCTGGTCCTGCTGGCACCAGGAGATCCGATTCCCGCCGATGGCATCTTTGTCACCGGCGCCGAGATCCAAACTGACGAATCCACCCTGACGGGGGAGTCCGTGCCGGTACGAAAGTCGCCGGTGATCGAACCTGTCCGAAGCCAGTCTGTCGATCACAGGTTTTGGGCTTTCGCGGGAACCCGCCTATTGGCGGGCGAGGCCCGATTCCGCGTCGCGTTCACCGGCAGCCAGACGCTCTATGGCGAAATCGTACACTCCGCGCAGGCCATCAATCGCCAGCGAACGCCACTGCAGGCTGCCGTGGTACGCTTGGTCACCATTCTGTTGGTCATCGCTATCACTATCTGCCTGGCATTGGCTGGCATCCGCCTCTGGCAGGGCTACGGCATTCTGGATGCCTTGATGAGCGCCCTCACTCTGGCCGTAGCGGCACTGCCCGAAGAGTTTCCGGTCGTATTTACGTTCTTCCTGGGCGTTGGCGTCTATCGCCTGGCGCGGCGGCAGGCGCTGGTTCGGCGGGCGGTGGCCGTCGAAAACATCGGTCGCGTCACCTGCATCTGCTCGGACAAGACCGGCACCATGACCGAAGGGCGCCTGGAACTAGCGCATTGTGTGTCGGCGGCGGGAACGGACGATCCGCATCTCGTCGCCCTGGCAGCCAGTGCGGCCGACCCTGCGAGCCACGATCCGCTGGACGACGCTCTTTCCAACTGGCTGCGGCAGCGGGGTTCCTCGGGCGAGGCAAGCAAGGTGGCAACCCCTACGGCAGAGCGCCTCGCCTCCTTTCCCTTTACCGAGGCGCGGCGGCGGGAAACGGCGGTCCTGCAAATTCCGGGCACTGAGGACGGGTGTCAGATTGTGGTCAAGGGCGCACCCGAGACGGTTCTCGCAATGTCCCGGATCAAGGAAGTTGAGAACGCACGTTGGCTGGAGGAAGTCGACCGTCTTGCCAGAGGCGGCCACAAGGTCATCGCCTGCGCCGTGCAGAGCCGGGCGCTCGCGGATTGGGGCGGAAATGAACCGCAGGACGGCTATACGTTTGCCGGCCTGCTGGCATTCGAGGACCGACTGCGCGATGGTGTACGGGAAGCAGTAAACTCTTGCCGAGAAGCTGGCATCCGCGTCGTGATGGTCACCGGCGATCACCCCATCACAGCGGCTGCGATCGCTCGGGAGATCGGGTTGGGCGGTAGCACCCCCGAGATCGTTACGGCGGAAGCGCTTGCCGCAACCGGAGATCCACGGGCGATGGAAACTGTGGATGTCGTGGCGCGCGCTGCGCCGGCGCAGAAACTGGATCTGGTGCAGGCCTTCCAGTCAGCGGGCGAGATTGTCGCGGTCACAGGCGACGGCATCAACGACCTCCCCGCCATCCTGGCGGCCGATATCGGCATCGCCATGGGTGAACGCGGTACACAAAGCGCGCGCGAGGGGGCGGCCATCGTTCTCCTCGACGACAATTTCCGCACTATTGTCCACGCCATCGCCGAAGGTCGGCAGCTATTTCAGAATTTGCGAGCGAGCTTTGCCTATCTGCTGACATTCCATATCGCATTCATTGCCACCGCTGCGGTGATTCCCATGTTGGGCTATCCACTGCTTTACCTGCCAGTCCATATCATCTGGCTGGAACTGATCATCCACCCGACGGCCTTGCTTGTGTTTCAGGATCAGGCGCCCGCCAGTGAACTGGGGCATATCGGACGGGAATCGGATGGCGAGATCTTTGACCGACGAACCTGGGCAACAATCGCCGTGACCGGCAGCATCATGGCGATCCTCGTGCTGGCAGTTTACATTCATGCATTCGAACAGCATGGGGACGGGATCCACGCCCGCAGCATGGCCATGGTATCCCTCGTTGCAATGAGTTCAACCTTGGCGATCCTGCTTGCCTCCCAAGCCCACGCGGCTCAGACGAAGTCCGGAATTCGACGACTGCTGTCCAGCCGGGTTGCCTGGCTGGTCAGCGCGGTCAGCATGGCCAGCGCGGTTATTCTGCTGGAGGTGCCAGTTGTCGCGGAAAGAGTGCACTTGCAGCCACTTGCCGGCGCGAGCTGGACTCTTGCAATCCTAGCCGGGGTTCTGGGCGGCGCGACAGTGCTGTTCCTTCGACGCGCACCGCGGCGGCAGTCCCGAGCCGCCTCGACCGTCATTGCGAACTGATTGTCGCCATCCAATCGCCGGCGTACCAAGAGGAACCGACCAATGTTCAGATCCGTGCTGCTCCCCATCGACTTGTCGCATGAAAGCTCCTGGCGGTTCGCCCTGCCCGAGGCGCTTGCCTGTGTCCGAGCCAGCTCCGGTCGCCTGACCGTCATAACGGTTGTGCGAGACATCAATGCGATGCTGGAAGGTCTGTATTTGAGTTTTCAGCTGGAAGGCGCAGTGGCTGAAGCGCGGCAGCGACTGGCCGCCCTGGTTCGCGGTCAGGACTGCGAGGGTCTCGACATCTCGAACGAGGTTCGTTTTGGCAGCATCGGCGCGGAGATCCTTGCAGCCGCCGAAGCTTGCCAGGCCGATCTCATCGTCATGCAATCGCATCGCCCCGAAATGCGCGATTATCTGATCGGACCGAACGCGGCTTTCGTCGCGCAGCATGCCCGGTGCTCGGTCCTGGTTCTCCGCCAGCCGGCGAATCCGGCGCGGTGACCGGGTCCCGCCCGCTAGCCGCCGATGCTGACCACTGCCGGGCCGATCACGTCCGCCCGCGGCGTGACGCCGAGGCCGGGCGCTGAACTGGCCGCCATGGTGCCCTTCACCCGGACCGGCCCGCCGGTCGCGATCGAGCGGGTGACATAGGAGTTGAAGTCGGTAGCCGAGAACAGCAGCTCGGGCGGCGTCGAGTGGGCGAGGTGCGCGATCGCCGCGGTGGCAATGTCGCCGCCCCAGGTGTCCTCGATGGTCATGGCAATGCCCAGCGCCTGGCAGAGGTCGCGGATCTGCTTGGCCCGGGTGAGGCCGCCCACCTTGCTGATCTTCAAGTTGATCACGTCCATGGCGAGGTCGGCATGGCCCTTGAGCACGGCGGAAAGGCTGTCGATCACTTCGTCGAGGATGAAGGGCCGCGCCGTGCGGCGTCGGATGGCAAGGCATTCCTCATAGGACATGCAGGGCTGCTCGATATAGACATCGATGTCCTTGACGGCATCGACGACGCGCGCCGCCTCATGCATCAGCCAGCCGGTGTTGGCATCGGCAATGAGCACATCGCCGGGTTCCAGTTCGGCCGCGCAGGCCTCGATGCGGGCGATGTCGGTGTCCGGATCGCCGCCTACCTTGAGCTGGAACTTGCTGTAGCCCTCGGCCCGGTACTGGTGCACCCGCTTGGCCATTTCCGCCGGCGCCTCCTGGCTGATGGCGCGGTAGAGCTTGAAATCGTCGCCGAAGCGACCGCCCAGCAGGGTCACCACCGGGAGGCCGGCCACCTTGCCGAGGATGTCCCAGCAGGCGACGTCGATGCCCGACTTGACGTAGGGGTGCCCGCGCAGGGCTTGGTCCATGCGCCGGTTGAGCACGCCGAGATCGCGCGGATCGAGGCCGATCATCTTGGGGCCGATTTCCCTGAGACCAGCGCGAACACCCTCGGCATAGGCCGGGAGATAGGCCGGGCCCAGCGGACAGACCTCGCCATAGCCGGTGATGCCGGCATCGGTCTCGACCGCGATCACGGTGGAATCGAAAACGACCACCTGGTTGCCGCCGGACCATTTGTAGCTGCCCTCGTGCAGCGGCAATTCGACCCGATGGGCGCGGATGGCAGTGATTTTCATGAATGCTCTCCCCTGATGGCGGCGGGAGCCTAGCGGAAATCGCGCCGCGCCAGAAGGGGCCGCTTCAATCCTCCGGCTCGATCTCGATATCGCTTTGCAGCACGCGACGGGCGAGGGCGAAGGAAAAACCGGCCCGCGCCATGGCGGCAAGGTCGCGCCGTTCCTGTGCCTGGCGCTCCGCGCCGGCAATGTGGCGGGCGCGATAGGGACCGAGGCGCCGGCGCTTGGCATAGGTGATGGCGGCGGCCAGGTCGGTTTCGCCGAATTCCTCGTTCAGCGCGGCGATGGCGCCTTCCCGGGTGGCGGAATCCACGCCGAACTGTGCCAGCTTGGCGCTGACCTGCCGGCGGGATCCGCCGCGGCGCGTGAGACTGGTGGCCTTCATGCCGGCGAAGGCGGCATCGTCGAGCAGCTTCTTCGCCACCAGGGATTGAATGACCCCCGGCACGGCTGCCAGCATCGGTTCCGGATCATCGCCATGAAAATGCGCCGAGCGGCGGATGCGGCGCGTCAGCATGTCGGCGACGCGCTTCTGGGAGGTGGCAAACCGGGCAAGATAATCCAGCGCGATCGTTTCCAGATCGCCGCTTGTGACACGGGTCGGTTTCCTGTCGCGCTTCTTCTGCATGGATTGCGTTTCCTGGAGTGCAGCATTGCAGATTCGTGTCCGGCGCGCACTGGAAAGAAGGTTCCGGACCGTTTATCAATGCCGCATCAGCGATTGGGGGGGTGATCGATGACCGAGTCCGTTTTTGCCACCGGTTACAAGAACGAGAGCTTCTGGTGGGAGGACGCGCCGCGCCCGGAGCGCCGCGCCAAAATGCTGCCGGCACGGGTAGACGTGCTGGTGATCGGCTCCGGCTATACCGGGCTGATGGCGGCGCGCGAAACCGCCGGCGGCGGCCGCTCGACCCTGGTGCTCGACGCGGAATGCGCCGGTTTCGGCTGCTCCAGCCGCAATGGCGGCCAGGTCTCCACCAGCATCAAGCCGACCGTCGGGGAACTTTCCGGCCGCATGAACGAGGATATCGCCCGCGGCATCCGGCGCGAGGGGATGAACGCGCTCGACTACATCACCGACCTCATCGCCACCCAGAATCTTGCCTGCGATTGGGAAATCGGCGGTCGCTTCCATGCCGCGCACAATCCAAGGCAATACGACGCGCTGGCGAAAAGCCTGGCTGCCCAGCCCAAGGATCTCTCAAGTCCCTATTTCATGGTGCCCAAGGCCGAGCAGGCCAAGGAAATCGACAGCGCCTTCTATCATGGCGGCGCCGTTCACACGAAGCATGCGGCACTCCACCCGGGGAAATACCATCTCGAACTCCTGCGCCTCGCCGAGGCTGCCGGCGCGCAGGTGATCGGTCATTGTCCCGTAACGGGTCTCGAGAAGGACGGGGCCGGCTTTGTCGCCACGACGCCGCTGGGCAAGGTCGCGGCGCGCGACGTCGTCGTCGCCACCAACGGCTATACCGGGCCGCTCACCCCCTGGCACCGCCGCCGCGTCATTCCGATCGGCAGCTATATCATCGCCACCGAGGAACTGCCGCTGGAGCTCACCCAGCGGCTGCTGCCGACCAATCGCATGATCTCCGATACGCGCAAGCTGGTGTTCTACTATCGCCTCTCGCCGGACAAGCGCCGCATCCTGTTCGGCGGCCGCGTCGCCTACAAGGAGAACGACCCGAAGGTCAGCGCCCCGCGACTTCATCGCTGGATGTCGCTCATTTTTCCCGAGGTAGCGGCGACCAAGGTGACCCATAGCTGGATGGGCTATGTCGCCTACACCTTCGACACCCTGCCCCATCTCGGCAAACAGGACGGGCTCCACTATGCCATGGGCTATTGCGGCTCCGGCGTCTCGCTGGCCACCTATTTCGGCATGAAGATCGGCCAGCAGGTGTTGGGCAGGAAGGATGGCGACAGCCCGCTCACCAATGTGCCCTTCCAGACCCGGCCGCTCTATGACGGCAACCCCTGGTTCCTGGCGCCGTCCATTCTCTATTACCGGATCAAGGATTCGCTGCCGATCTGAGCCCTCACCTTCTCGCCCGGAAGAAGCTGCGCAGCAGATCGGCACTGCGCGTTTCTGCCTCGATCGGGCCGGCGATCACTTCCGGCCGGTGATGGCAGGTGGGCTGGCTGTAGAACTTTCCGCCGTGCAGGATGCCACCTCCTTTCGGGTCGGGGGCTGCGAAATGCACCCGCCTGAGGCGCGCGAACGAGATCGCCGCCGCGCACATGGCGCAGGGTTCCAGGGTCACGTAGAGATCGGCGAAGGGCAGGCGCTTTTCCTGGCGGCCGGTGGCGACCGCCCGGATCACCAGCAGCTCGGCATGCGCCGTGGGGTCGTGCCATTCCTCGACCCGGTTGTGGTCCGCGGCCAGCACCTCGCCGCCGGCCGGGTCGACCAGGACGGCGCCGATCGGCACCTCGCCCCGCGCATAGGCTGCCTCGGCCTGACGGAAGGCGAGATCCATGAAATCGACGGGGGGATGGGGGTGAAGGTCTATCATGACCCCAATTTCGGCTGGCAGGGCCTCGGGGTCAAGCGTGGCCCTTGTACCCAACCCCCTGATATGAAATAGCTTCGACCTAATCGCCCATTCGCGCCACCGGAGCCCTATTGCCATGCCCACACCCCTCATCGGCCTCACGTTGGACGTCGATGCCCCGCGCGGCCTGCTGAAGGCGCCGCATTACTCCCTGCGCGCCACCTATACCGGCGCCGTGGCTGCGGCCGGCGGTCTGCCGCTCTGCCTGCCCCATGAGCCGGAGATGGTCGATTCCTACGCCGACACCATCGCCGGGCTTGTGGTGACCGGCGGCGGCTTCGATATCGACCCAGCGCATTTCGGCGAAAACAGCAGGCACGCCACGGTGCGCACCAAGGACGGGCGGACCCATTTCGAACTGGCAATCGTCAGGGCGATGCTGAAGCGTGACAAGCCGGTGCTCGGCATCTGCGGCGGGCAGCAGCTGATCAACGTGATCCTGGGTGGCACCCTCATCCAACATATCGAGGACGAAGTGACGGACTCGCTGCTCCACGAGCAGCCCAACCCACGCACCGAGCCCGGTCATAAGGTCAAGCTCACGGCAGGGTCCTTGCTGCAGAGGATCGTCGGCGGCGACGAGCTCCCCGTCAATTCCGCGCATCACCAGGCGGTGAAGGCGGTGGGAACCGGCGTCGTCGTCAACGCCACCGCGCCGGACGGAATCATCGAGGGGATCGAGGATCCGCGCTACCGCTTCTGCCTCGGCGTGCAGTGGCATCCGGAACTCAACGTGAGCGACGGCGACAGAAAGATCTTCGCGGCCTTCGTCGACGCGGCAAAAGCAGCATGAGCGGGCAAAAGACAGCGCATCCCGGGGAACGCATCGCCAAGGTGATGGCGCGCGCCGGTCTCTGCTCGCGCCGCGACGCGGAAGGCTGGATCACGGCCGGGCGCGTCAGCGTCAACGGGAAGAAGCTCACCTCGGCCGCCGTCAACGTGCTTGCCAACGACATCGTGCTGGTGGACGGCAAACCGCTTCCCGACAAGGAAGGGGCGCGGGTCTGGCTCTATTACAAGCCGAAGGGCCTGATGACCACGTCGCGCGATCCGGAAGGCCGTCCGACCGTGTTCGAGCGCCTGCCGCCGGAAATGCCGCGCGTGATCTCGATCGGGCGCCTCGACCTCAACTCGGAGGGGCTGCTCCTGCTCACCAATGACGGTGAGTTGGCGCGGCGCCTGGAACTTCCTTCCACCGCCTGGGTGCGGCGCTACCGCGTGCGCGTCAACGGCCGCATCGACCCGAAGATCCTCGACCAGGTGAAGACCGGCATCACCATCGAGGGCGTGCGCTATGGCCCGATCGAGGCGGCGGTCGACCGCCAGCAGGGCGCCAATGCCTGGATCACCATGGGTCTCACCGAGGGCAAGAACCGCGAGATCCGCCGCATCTGCCAGCATTTCGGCTGGCCGGTCAGCCGCCTCATCCGCATCAGTTACGGTCCGTTCCAACTGGGCGAGATGGAGCCGGGCCAGGTCACCGAGGTCAAGGGCAAGCTGCTCAAGGACCAGTTGAAGTTCGGCAATGAATGGAAGCCGGAACTCTCCAAGGCATTGCCGCCGGTCCATGTTCAGGCAGCACTGGACGAGCGCAAGAAGCAGGCCGCCGGTCACTACCCCGAAGCCCGCAAGCGCTGGAGCGACAAGTCGGCCCCGGGCCCGCGTGAGGCGGATCGGCGCGAGAGCGGGCCGGCGAAGGCGGAGCGGGAAAGGCCGCGCGGCGGCAGCCCCCATCGCGCCGACAAGCCGGGCAAGTTCGATAAGACGGGTCGGTTCGAAAGGCCTGATAAGTTCAAAAAGCCAGACAAGTTCCAGACGGCGGACAAGTCCGACAGGCCGGGCAGGTTCGATGAGGAGGCGCGCAAGCTCGCGGCCAGAATTGACAGCACGCTGAAACGGGACCGTGCCCTGCCGGATGGGCCAAAGCCGGCCAGATCAAAATCGGCCAGCTCAAGACCAGAACAGGGCCGCAAACCGGAGAGTGCTGAACAGGCTGCCGCGCATCCCGTGAAGGCAAAGCGGCGCGGACCGCGCAATGCCGGCCAGCAGAAGCCGAAGCAGAAGTCGAAACGCGATGCGAATCGATTCCGGTAGCCATCGCGGCACTCACCTTGCCGTGCCCGAGGGCAAGGATATCCGCCCCACCTCAGACCGCGCGCGCCAGGCGATCTTCAACATCCTGGTGCATGGCCACGACGCCGTGCGCGACGCCAAGGTGCTGGATGTTTTCGCCGGTTCCGGCGCGCTCGGCCTCGAAGCCCTGTCGCGTGGGGCAGCTTCACTTGTCGCCATGGAACGCGAGCGCATCGCCGCCGATTGCATCAAGCAGAATGCCGCCGCCTGCCATGAGAGCGAACGCACGACCATCCTGCTGGGCGACGCGACACAGCCGCCGCCAGCCCATCGCCATGGCAGGTCCGCCCCCTGCGATCTCGTCTTCCTCGATCCACCCTACAATCAGGACCTCGTGGCGCCTGCCCTCGCAGCCCTGACGCGGCAAGGCTGGATCGCCGGGAATGCCCTGGTGGTGGCCGAGATGGCGACACGCGACGCGTTCACGCCACCACCCGGCTTCCAGCCCATCGACGAGCGGCGTTATGGCAAGGCCCGCGTGGTCTTCCTGCGCTATACTGATTGACGGTTTCGCGGCAGCAGGAACAGCGCTAACCCGGCCAGGGTCACGATTCCGGCCAGGGCGAATGCCGTGGCGGGTCCCACCAGATCCCAGGCGAGGCCCATGCCGGCTGATCCGGCGAAGATGGCAATCCCGGCAGCGAGATTGAAAACACCGAAGGCCGTGCCCCGGAGATGCGCCGGCGCGTGATCTGCCACTAGGGCGGAGAACACGCCCTGGGTGAAGGCGAGATGCAGTCCCCAGATGCCTGCCCCCAGCCACACCCAGAGCGGGCCGGTGGCGAA
Organism: Rhodospirillaceae bacterium; assembly: GCA_016794165.1. Classification (GTDB taxonomy): domain Bacteria; phylum Pseudomonadota; class Alphaproteobacteria; order Dongiales; family Dongiaceae; genus Dongia. The sequence continues at coordinate 10,078 of JAEUKV010000245.1, read as the reverse complement.
AGCCATCACGCCGTGGGAGACGGCGAGCAGGAAGAATCCGACCGCGATCACACCGGTGCGCCCAATGCGGTCGGACCAGATTCCGGCCAATGGCGTCAGGGGCACGGAGACCAGATTCATCACCACCAGCGCCATGGGTGCCCAGGCGGCAGCAACGCCGACATCCTGCGCCCGCAGGATCTGAAAGGCTTCCGAAAAGCGCGGTAGCAGCAAGATGAACAGCAGCGCGATCGCCAGCCAGAATGGCCCGCCCAGCTGCCGCAATTCGCTGAGGCGCAGCGGAAATGGCCGTACCTCTCGCGGTCTCTGGGGCGCCGGCTCGCGGACACCCCACCACATGATGGCGACGGAAAGCGCCGCCGGCACCACCGCCCACCACAGTACCGCTTCGACTTCGCCGGCGTACAGTTGCAGCAGCAGGATGGCCGCCAGCGGACCGATGACGGCGCCGAGGTTGTCGAGGCCCTGGCGCACGCCATAGGCATAGCCGCGATGCGCCGGCGGCACGCAGTCGGCAATCAGCGCATCACGCGGCGCGCCGCGCACACCCTTGCCGAAACGATCGGCGAAGCGGCCGACAAAAACCATCATGGGCGTCGCAGCGAGGGGAAAGATCGCCTTTGAAAGAGCGCTCAGGGCATAACCGAAGGCGGCGATTCCCTTGCGGTTTCCCCAGTGATCGCTGAGCGCGCCCGAGAAAATCTTGGTGACCGAGGCGGTCGCTTCGGCGAGGCCATCGATGATGCCGACGAGCAGGACCGATGCCCCCAGTGAATTCACCAGCAGCAGTGGCAAGACCGCATGCACGATCTCGCTCGAGGAATCCATGAACAGGCTGGTGATGCCCAACATCCAGATCGTGCGCGGCAGCGCCGGCCGACCGCGCGGCAGCGTATCCGTCATCGCCGCCCAAACAGGCGTTCGATATCGCTGAGCTTCAGTTCGACATAGGTCGGGCGGCCGTGATTGCACTGGCCGGAATGAGGCGTCGCCTCCATCTGGCGCAAGAGCGCGTCCATTTCCGGGCCGGTCAACTGCCGTCCGGCACGGACCGAGCCATGGCAGGCCATGGTGCCGCAGATATCCTCCAGCCGTTCCTTGAGGCGGAAGGCGGCACCCAGTTCCAGGATTTCCTCGGCGAGGTCGCGGGCGAGCCCCTTGACGTCGCTCTGGCCGAGCAGGGCCGGCACTTCTCGCACAGCCACGGCATCGCTGCCGAAGGCTTCGATCACCAGGCCAAGTTCCTCCAGTTCGGCAGCCCGTGACAGAAGCGCGTGGGCGAGCTTCGCGGGCAGTTCGACGATCTCGGGAATGAGCAGTGCCTGGCGCCGCACCCCCTGCCCGGCCAGCGCCGCCTTCATGCGCTCCAGCACCAGGCGCTCATGGGCCGCGTGCTGGTCGACGATGACGATTCCGTCCTTGGTCTGCGCCACGACATAGGTGCCGAAGAGCTGGGCGCGGGCGGTACCCAGCGGAAAATCGTTGGTTGCCGCGTCCTCTGCGGCCGCCACCGGCATGGAGGGTCGCGCCATCTCCGGCGAGAGTGGCGCGAAGGCCGCCATGGCCGCCTGCACGCCACTGGTATGGCCGCCGCCGCTCCGCGGCGTCGATTGATAGCCGGGCGGCGGCGATGCCGCGACACCCGCCATCGGCGCGAAGGCCGCCAGGGTCTGGCCGGCGACGGTGGTAGAGGCACGGTGCCCGGCGGCGTCGAGGGCGCGGCGAATGCCGCCCACCAGCAACCCACGCACCAGCGCCGCATCCTGAAAGCGGACCTCGGCCTTGGCGGGATGCACGTTGACGTCGACGAGTTCCGGCGGGCAGTCGATGAAGAGCGCCACCAAGGGGTGGCGGTCGCGCGCCAGGAAATCCTGATAGGCGCCGCGAATGGCGCCCTGCAGCAGCCGGTCGCGCACCGGGCGCCCGTTGACGAAGAGATACTGCATCGAGGCAGTGGCGCGGTTCAGCGTCGGCAGGCCGGCAAAGCCGGAGAGCCGGAACCCCTCCCGCTCCACGTCCAGGGCGACCGCGTTGTCGGCAAAATCGCGACCCATGACGTCGCCGAGGCGTTTCAACTGCGCGGCACCTGGCTGGCCCACAAGATCGGGCCTGGCTGAATCGAGGCGCAGCACGTTACGCCCATCGTCGGTGAGGGTGAAGGCGACCTCTGGATGCGCCATGGCGAGGCGTTCGAGGATTTCCACCACCGCGTTCAGTTCCGAACGCGCAGTCTTGAGGAATTTGAGGCGCGCCGGCACGGCATAGAAGAGATCGCGCAACTCCACCCGCGTGCCGGTTGAAAGGGCGGTGGGTTCCGGCCCGGTCGTGGCGCCGCCCTCGACACGGATGAGCCAGGCCTCCTCGGCGCCCCGCGCGCGGCTGGCGATGGAGAGGCGCCCCACCGCGCCGATCGAAGGCAGGGCCTCGCCGCGAAAGCCGAAGAAGCCGATATGAACGAGGTCGTCGTCGGGCAACTTCGAGGTGGCGTGGCGCTCGATGGCAAGCGCCAGTTCCTTCGGGCCCATGCCGTGACCGTCATCGGTGACGCTGATGAAACTTTTGCCGCCCTCGCGCAGTTCCACCACGACACGGGAAGCGCCGGCGTCGATGCTGTTTTCCACAAGCTCCTTCACCACCGAAGCGGGTCGTTCGACGACCTCGCCGGCGGCGATCCGGTTGACGAGATTGGCGGGCAAAAGGCGAATCGGCATGGGCCGGAGTCTAGCCCGGTTCAGGCGCGAATTGTACCGTCACAAGGTCCTGCTTGCCCTGCCAATGCCGAGATGGCTGAATGGCATCCTTGCACTCAATGTGAGCCGGCAGAACATGAACAGCGATCAGGGCGATTTTCCGAGCGGCGAGGATTATGGCCGCTCCCTCAAGGGGTTCGGGATCAATCTGCTGGTCCGCGACGTGGCACGGACCGTGGCCTTTGCGCGGGACATCCTGCAGGCGGAAATCGCCACGGCGGACCAGGACTTTGCCGTCCTGCGCCACCGGATTGGCGGGAAAATCCTGGCCGAATGGATGCTCCATGCCGACGGGACCTATCACAGCAACCCGCTGCTGGGACTGGTTCCCGCCGACAGCCCGCGCGGTGCCGGGGCGGAACTGCGCCTCTATCACCTCGATCCCGACGCCGCCGTAGCGCGCGCGAAGGCCGGGGATTACGTCGTCCTCGCCGACGCCGCCGACAAACCCCACGGCATGCGTGAGGCCTACATCCTGGATCCCGACGGTTATTGCTGGGTGGTGAGTCTGCCGCTGGCGAAGAAAGCCGGTTAGTTCCTCAATGCATACTCCCGGTACCAGGCAACGAACTTCTCGATGGCGAGATCGAGCGGCGTTGCCGGTTCGTAGCCCAGATCGGCGCGGCTTAAGCTGAGATCGGCCCAGGTGGCCGGCACGTCGCCCGCCGCCGGCGGTAGGACGTTGCGCACGGCCCTGGCGCCGCAGGCTTCCTCGATGAGGCCGATCAGATGGTTGAGCGATACCGGCCGGTCGCTACCGAGATTGTAGAGTCGGTGCGGCATGACCTCGGTTCGCGCGGGTGGGCGGTCGAGTGCCGCCAGCACGCCGGCGACGATGTCGTCAACATAGGTAAAGTCGCGTGTTACGCTGCCATCGCCGAAGACATCGATCTTTCGCTCTTCGAGAATGGCTTCGACGAACCGGAAATAGGCCATGTCCGGCCGACCCCAGGGGCCGATCACCGTAAAAAATCTGAGGCCGGTCAGCGGCTGCCGGTAGAGCTGGGCATAGGCGATGCTCATCAACTCGTCGGCGCGCTTGGTCGCGGCATAGAGTGAGGCCGGCTGGTCCACCGGGTCGTCGATGGCGAATGGCACACGCTTGCTGTTGCCATAGACCGAGCTGGAACTGGCATAGACGGTATGGGCAACATTGGGCAAATGGCGCCCGAGCTCCAGGATATTGAGATGGCCGGAAACGTTCGGCCCGACATAGTCGGTCGGATGGTCGATCGAATGGCGCACGCCCGCCTGGGCCGCGAGGTGTACGATACCGGTGATCCTGTCGCGATGGTGATGGATCGCGGCGCCCAGCGCTGCTGCACGGCCGATATCGGCGAAGGCATAGTTGAAATTGGGGTGCCGCTCCAGTCGATGCAGGCGCGCCTGCTTGAGGCGGGTGTCGTAATAAGCGTTCATGTTGTCGACGCCGAGCACGTGCTCGCCGCGCGCCAGCAACGCCTCGGCGACGTGATAGCCGATGAAGCCGACGGCACCGGTGACGAGGATGGTCATGGCAGGGATCAGGCCTTGATGACGTTGCGGCCGCGCCAGCCGGCGCGGGCCATGCAGTTGCGGGTATCGAGGATGAGTTTCGCACCCTTGCCGATGGCGCGGTAGTCGATGCTGTCATGGTCGGTCACGATCAGCACGGCATCGGCGCGCTTCAGATTGGCCGCATTGAGGGCCACGGAGCGCCGGCCCGCGAGATGGGGATGCTCGCGGGAGGGCTTCACCGCCGTAATGATCGGATCGTGATAGTCAACCCTGGCACCCAACGCCTCCAGCATGTCGATCAGTGTCAGCGCCGGGCTTTCCCGCATGTCGTCGACATTCTTCTTGTAGGCGAGACCGACGATCAGGATGCGGGCCCCTTTGAGGGCTTTGCCTGCCCGTTCATTGAGCGCCGCGATGAGCCGATCGACCACATAGCGCGGCATCGCCGTGTTGATCTCGCCGGCGAGTTCGATGAAACGGGTGGCGATACCGAATTCCCGCGCCTTCCAGGTGAGGTAGAAGGGATCGATGGGAATGCAATGTCCGCCGAGACCGGGTCCCGGATAGAACGGCATGAATCCAAAGGGCTTGGTCTTGGCGGCGTCGATCACCTCCCAGACATCGATCCCCATGGCATCGAAGATCACCTTCAGCTCATTGACCAGGGCGATGTTGACCGAGCGGAAGATATTTTCAGTTAGCTTCACCGCCTCGGCAGTTGCGGGGCTGCTGGCCGGCACTGTCTTCACCACGGCGGCATTGTAGAGCGAAAGGGCGAGATCCAGCGCCAGTTTCCCGTCGCCGCCCACGACCTTGGGAATCGCGGCGGTCCCAAATTGCTCATTGCCGGGATCCTCTCGTTCCGGCGAATAGGCGAGGAAGAAGTCGCGCCCCGACTGCATCCCGCGAGCTTCGAGCGCGGGCTTCACCACTTCCTCGGTAGTGCCGGGATAGGTGCTGGATTCGAGTACCACCAACTGACCGCGGCGCAGATGGCGCCCGATCTCGCGCGCCGTGGCAGCGACAAAGGAAAGATCCGGTTCGCGCTGGCGCGAGAGCGGCGTTGGCACGCAGATGACGATGGCATCCATCTGTTTGAGCCGCGAAAAGTCGCTGCTGGCAGAGAGTTTCCCGGCTTTCACCAGCGGCGCGATCCGCCGGCCCGGAATGTGCCGGATATAGGAGCGCCCGGCGGCAAGCTTCGCGGTCTTCTGGAGGTCGATGTCGAATCCGGTCGCCGGAAAGCCCTTTTCGGCAAACAGGCAGGCGAGCGGCAGGCCGACATAGCCGAGGCCGATGACGCCGATACGCGCCCTGCCGGCAGCGATGCGCGCGGCCAGTGTCCGCGCCAGCTCGGCGCCAGCGGCAGGGCGGGATTTTCGCTTTGTTGCCATGAGTTAAGTCGCCTCCTGAGGTCGCGCGCACCCTAGCAAAGTGCCGCCCGGGCGGCATCACAAATTGTCGCGTCGGGAACCCCCTTGACCTTCCCATGATTGGAAGGACCATATGAGGTGGGTGCCGACAAGAGACACCTGTGAAGGAACCAGTCATGACCACCCAGGAGCTTCGCTTCAACATCACCGGCATGACCTGTGCCGCCTGTGCCACAAGGATCGAAAAGGTGCTGCGGCGCCTGCCCGGCGTCGAGTCGGCCGCCGTCAACCTCGCCAGTGAACAGGCCGTGGTGAAGGCGAGCGGCCCGGTCAGCCGGGCGACCATTGCCCAGGCGGTGGAAGGCGCCGGCTACGGCGTGCGCGACGACAGCGCCGCTCAGCGACCGGATCGGGAGGTCTGGTGGCTGCTGCTGGGGGCGGCCCTGACCCTGCCCTTGGTGGCGCCTATGCTTCTCGAATTCGCCACCGGCCAAATCTTGGCCTTGCCGCCCAGGGTACAACTGGTGCTGGCGATCCCCGTGCAGTTCGGCCTCGGGCTACCATTCTATCTCGGCGCCTGGCGGGCCTTGCGTGGTTTCAGCGGCAATATGGATCTGTTGGTCGCGATCGGTACCAGCGCCGCCTTCGGCCTCAGCCTCTATCTGATGGCCACCAACCCGCATCACCTCTATTTCGAATCGGCCGCCGTCATCATCGTGCTGGTGCGGCTCGGCAAATGGCTGGAGAAGCGAGCAAAGAAGCGCACACTCTCGGCGCTCTCGGCGCTCAATGCCTTGTGGCCGGCGAGCGCCATCGTGCGGCGAGGCGGGCGCGAGAGCGAGATTCCGCTGCAGCAACTGGCGACCGGGGACATCGCCATCATCCGTGCCGGTGCCCGCATCCCGGCGGACGGCCGCATTCTCAAGGGCGAGAGCGAGCTTGACGAGGCGCTGATCACCGGCGAAAGCCGGCCGCGCGCGGTGGCGCCCGGCGACCGCGTCATCGGTGGCGCCGTCAACGGCATGGGTGGGCTCGAGGTCGAGGTCGCCGCCGTGGGCGCAGAGACCATGCTGGCCCGCATCATCCGCATGGTAACGGAGGCGCAAGGGGCCAAGGCACCGATCCAGCGTCTTGCCGACCGGGTCTCGGCCGTCTTCGTGCCGATCGTGCTGGTCATCGCCGCCCTCACCTTCATCGGCTGGGTGGTGGCGGGCGGCGGCGTGGAGACCGGCCTTATCAACGCAGTTGCCGTGCTGGTGATCGCCTGCCCCTGCGCGCTCGGCCTTGCGACACCGACCGCGATCATGGTGGGGGTCGGCGTGGGCGCCAAGAACGGCATCCTCATCCGCGACGCGGCGGCTCTGGAGACTGCCGGGCAGATCGGTCTGGTGGCCTTCGACAAGACCGGCACACTTACCGAAGGAAAGCCCTATCTCAAGAAGGTGGAAGCGATTGCCGGTGGGGATCCAGACCGGGCGCTCGTCATCGCCACGGCCTTGCAGGCAGGCAGCACCCATGCCTTGGCCGATGCCCTGCGCGGTGTCGTGGGGGACCGTACCCTGCCGCCGGCGGAAGGGGCCGAGGTCATCGCCGGGCGCGGCGTCACGGCCAGGATCGAGGGCCGGCAGTACATGCTGGGGACAGCGCGGATGATGACGGAGACGGGGCTTGATGTCGGCGTCTTCAAGGAACTGGCGGACAACCTGGCGCAGGAGGGAGCCAGTATCTCCTATCTGGCCGAGACGGCACCGGAAAAATCGCTCATCGCGCTCTTCGCCTTTGCCGACCAGTTGAAGTCCAACGCCAAAACGGCGATCACGGCACTGCACGACCTTGGCGTCAGGGCGCTGATGCTGACCGGCGACAACAAGGGTGCTGCTGCCAAAATCGCCACCGAACTCGGCCTCGACGATGTGCGGGCGGAACTGCTGCCGGCGGACAAGACTGATGCCATCAACGGCCTGAAGCAGGGTGGCGACAAGGTTGCCATGGTGGGCGACGGTGTTAACGATGCGCCGGCGCTCGCCAGTGCCGATCTCGGCCTCGCCATGGCCACCGGAACCGATGTCGCCATCGAATCCGCCGGCATCGCGCTGATGCGGGGCGACCCGGCCCTGGTGCCGCAGGCGATCTCGCTTGCGCGCGCCACCAGCCGCAAGATCAAGGAGAACCTTGCCTGGGCGTTCGTCTTCAACGTGCTGGGACTGCCGTTGGCGGCCTTCGGCTATCTCACGCCGATCCTCGCGGGCGCGGCCATGGCGCTCTCCTCGGTCGCGGTCGTCAGCAACGCGCTCCTGCTCAATCGCTGGAAACCTGGCCTCGGAGGTCGCAATGGACATGCTTAACATCGGCGAAGCGGCCAAGGCGAGCGGCGTCTCGGCCAAGATGATCCGGCACTATGAGGCGATCGGCCTGCTGCCGCACGCCCAGCGCAGCAACGGGAACTACCGGATCTACGGCCCGCAGGAGGTTCACAATCTGCGCTTCATCCACCGCGCCAGATCGCTCGGTTTCCCGCTCGGGACAATTCGCGAGCTGCTCGCCCTGTGGCGCAATCGCCAGCGCTCAAGCGCACAGGTAAAGAAACTCGCCCTCGCTCATGTCGCCGCTTTGGAGGCCAAGATCCTTGAGATGCAGGAAATGGCGGCTGCCCTGAAGCATCTGGCGCGGAATTGTCACGGCGACGGGCGACCGGACTGCCCGATTCTCGATGGCCTGGCCGATCCGTTCGCCGAAAAGGGAAAAGCTAGAAACGGATCGCCCGCTTGAGCAGGGGCAAGGCGGCATCGGTCGCATCCCGGCTGATGCGGAAGACCACCGAACGATCACCGCCGACCAGGCGGTAGACGCCGCCCTTGTCCAGCAGGCCATCGGTGCCGGTCAGTTCGCCGACGCCGTCTCGCAGTTGTACCAGTCTCGGCGCACCCGGCACGCGCAAGTTCTCAATGGTAACCTCCGCGAGGTCCGGGACGATGACGATGGGTGCACGGGTCGACAGGACGAACTCCGCCTGGGCCGCGATCGGATCGTTGCCGGTCGAAGTCGGATCGCGAAAGGCCAGCGTCGCACTCTCGTTCGCCTGTTCCGGCGTCAGCGCCAGCGCCGCCGGATCGCAGTCGACGGCGATTCGCACCACCGTTCCGCCGGTGATCTCGGATTGACCCAACCCGATCACGATCTCTCCGCCGCGGATGCTTTCGCGCTGGCAGGTATCGAGATAGGATATGATTACACCTTGATCGTCACGCAGTGCCAGCGCCGTCCCTTCGCGCAACAGATCCATCGGCTCAACTGTGGTCACGTTCGCCGTGGTTTCCTCAACGATTGCGACCGGACCGCGTGGAACTGGGCCGGAATCCTCCGCTGCGGCAGGAGACAGTGCCGCCTGCAACGGCAGGGCGACGAGACTGGCAACCAGCAGCGCGTGTCGTCGCAGCAACAATACCATCACCTCCTCAACCAAATCTGCTCAAGATCTAATCATGATCCAGCCAGGAGGAAGGCTTGTCAACGTGACGGCCATCACGAACCGTCACGCCACATTGGCCGTCACGCCACATTGGCTTGCAGCAGCGTCAGCAGGCCGCGCAGCAAGGTTGCCGGCTCCGGCGGGCAGCCGCGAATCCGCAGCGCCACCGGCACCACCTGGTCGACCGCACCGATACAGGCGTAGGAGCCGGCGAACATCCCACCCGAACAGGCGCAATCACCCGCGGCGATCACCCATTTCGGATCGGGGGTGGCAGCATAGGTGCGCTCGAGCGCCAGACACATGTTGCGCGTGACCGGCCCGGTCACCAGCAGCACGTCGGCATGGCGCGGCGAAGCGACGAAGCGCAGCCCGAACCGTTCCAGGTCGTAATAGACGTTGGTGAGGGCGTTGATTTCCAGTTCACAGGCATTGCAGGAACCGGCATCGACCTGGCGAATGGAGAGGCTGCGCCCGAGCTTCGCCAGCACCCGCTTTTCGAGTTGCTGGCCGAGTTCGAGAAGTTCCAGATCGTCTGCAGCCGGCGGCGCTTCCGTAAGCGGTCCTGCCAGCAACGCCTTGGCGATGATCTTGCGCATGCCCGTTTCCTCCTTCGCTCAGAGATCATGGCCGGAATAGGCGCAGTTGAAGGATTTGTTGCAGAGGGGGAAGTCCGCCACGATGTTGCCCTCGATCGCCGCCTCCAGTAGCGGCCACTGGAACCAGCTGGGATCGCGCAAATGGCAGCGCTCCACCAAGCCGTCGGTGTCCAGGCGCAATGCAACCAGCACGTCGCCGCGGAATCCCTCGACCATGGCGATTCCCTCGCCGGCGCTGATGCGGGGCAGGACGGCGAAGATCGGCCCCTCCGGCAGTGCAGCAAGAAGCTGTTCGATCAAGCCGATGCTCTCATTGATCTCGTCGAGGCGGATCCAGATGCGTGCATCAACGTCGCCTTCGACGCGCGTCGGTACGTTGAAATTGAGCCG
>JAEUKV010000186.1 GCA_016794165.1 Rhodospirillaceae bacterium | reverse complement strand
CTCTTGCCGCGACCAGATCGGCTGTCCCATCGCCGCCAGGGTTTCGTTCATGGTCGCGTGGAGGACGCTCCAGGAATCCACCAGCGTGTTGTCCCAGTCGAACAGCAGGGTGGTCGGGCATTCGCTCATGGTCTGGCGGCGGTCGCGTTTGCGCCGATCTGCCCCAACGCCACCTGCCTGGCCACATGGGCGAGATAGAGCTCGCGCAATCGCTCGGTCACCGGGCCCGGTTTACCCGAGCCGATTACCTGCCCATCGATCCGTGTCACCGGCACAATAAAGGCCGAGGATGAAGTCAGGAACGCCTCGGTGGCAGCCAGCGCTTCATCCCGAGTGAATGCCCGCTCGACCACGGCCAGCCCCTGCGCCTCGGCCAGATCAAGCAGCGTTTCGCGCGTGATGCCCCCCAGAATGTCATGCCCACGTGGGTAGGTAGCGATCTCGCCGGAATGCGTAACGATCCAGGCGTTGGTCGACGATCCCTCGGTGACGATGCCGCTCACCTCCTCCACCAGCCAGGCCTCATAGGCACCGGCCTGGACCGCAGCCTGCTTCGCCAGCACATTGGGCAACAGGGAAAGCGATTTGATGTCGCGCCGCGCCCAGCGGATGTCCGGCTGGATGGAGACCGCGACGCCCTCGCTGAACAGAGACGGTGCCGGCGGCTTCAACCGCTTGGTGGTGATGACGAGGCTGCTCTTCGCCTGGGCCGGGAACTTGTGGTCGCGGGGCGCTACCCCGCGCGTCACCTGGAAATAGATGATGCCGCGCCGGAGCCGGTTGCGCGCCATCAGTTCGCGCAGGATGAGACGCAATACCGGGCGCGCCACCGGCCAGGCGATCTTCAGTTCCGCCAGGGAATAGCCGAGGCGATCGAGATGGGGATTTTCGTCGATCAGCACGCCGTCAACCACGGGGACCACCTCGTAGACACCATCAGCGAACTGATAGCCACGGTCCTCGATGTGTACCTGGGCGTGGGCGTGCGGCATATAGCGGCCGTTGACATAGGCAAGACGGCCCATGGAAGCGGGATCCTTTCAATCCTGACCTGTGTGGTGTCGTCTCGTCCGCTCAGCTTCCATCCGCCTTGGCACCATCCTGCCGGTCATTGGTGGTGATGCCGAGCGAGCGCAGCTTGCGGTGCAGCGCCGAGCGTTCCATGCCGATGAAGTTGGCGGTTCGCGATATATTGCCGCCGAAACGGGATACCTGGCTCTCAAGATAGCGGCGCTCGAAGATCTCGCGCGCTTCACGGAGCGGCAGCGACATGACTTCGGTACCTTCACCCAATGCAGTCGGGGCGATCGACACCGCGCCGATATCAGGTGGCAGCATGTCCGCCCGAATGACGTCCTCCACCCCGCCCGGGGTCATGATCAGCAGCCAGTCGATGACATTGCGCAACTGGCGGACATTGCCCGGCCAGTCGTAAGCCTGCAATACGGCGACAGCGTCCTCGGCCAGGCGACGCGGCGCGAGCCCGGTCTGTTCCGCGGCGCGGACCATGAAGAAGTCGAGCAGCGCCACGATGTCGTCCCGCCGCTCGCGCAGCGGCGGCAGGCGCATCGGCACCACGTTGAGGCGATAGAAGAGATCCTGTCGGAACCGCCCGGCATTCATTTCGGCCTGCAGGTCACGAGCGGTCGAGGCGATCACGCGCACGTCGACCTCGACCCGGTTCTTGCCGCCGACCCGCTCGAAGGTCTGCTCCTGCAGGACGCGGAGGATCTTGGCCTGGGTCTCCAGCGGCATGTCGGCCACTTCGTCGAGCAGCAGTGTGCCACCATGGGCCTGTTCAAGGAATCCGATCTTGGCGGCACCTTCGCCCTCCCCCACCCGCTCCAGCCCAAAGAGTTCGCTCTCCAGCCGGTCAGGATGCATGGTGGCGCAGTTGAGTACCACGAAGGGTCCATCGACGCGCTTGGAACGGCGATGCAACAGCCGCGCCGCCACTTCCTTGCCGCTGCCGGGCGGGCCGGAGAAGAGCACGCGGCTGCCCGTGGGCGCCACCCGTTCGATCGCCAGGCGCAGCTGTGTGATCGCCTGCGAGGAGCCGATAAGATCTCCCTCCGCGCCGGCGCGCTGCTTCAGTTCCTCGACTTCACGCCGCAGACGCGCCGCTTCCAGCGCACGCTCGATGGTCAGCAGCAGCCGGTCCGACTTGAATGGCTTTTCGATGAAGTCATAGGCGCCGTTCTTGATCGCAGTGACCGCGGTTTCGATATTGCCGTGGCCACTGATCATGACGACCGGGATTTCCGGGAACTCGACTTTGAGAATTTCCAGCAATCCCATGCCATCGAGGGTCGAATTGTTGAGCCAGATATCGAGAATGATCAGATTGGAACGGCGGTTGCGGAGCTGTCCCAGGGCTGCGTCGCTGTCTGCGGCCTCGCGCGTCTGGAAACCCTCATCGTCGAGAATACCGCTGATCAGCAGGCGGATGTCAGCTTCGTCGTCGACGATCAGGATGTCGCGCGCCATGAATGCCTGCTCCGCCTAGCGACTGGCGATCTGGAGGCCGGCGGCCGACGCCGGGGTCGTGGACGAGCCACCGGCAGCCTGCGCGCCATCCAGCGGGAAATCGAGGGTGACCATGGCGCCGCCATCCGGACAGTCCGCCAGCAACAGCCGCCCACCGTGATCCTCCATAATCTTCTTCACGATCGCCAGGCCCAGGCCGGTCCCCTTGGCGCGCGTGGTGACATAAGGTTCCGTCAAGCGTTCGCGTCCCTCTTTCGGCAGCCCTTTGCCATTGTCGGCGACGGTTAGCAGCAGCGCATCGCCCTCGACCCTAATCCATAAATGGATACGTCCCGGCGTCAAGGGGGCATCAGCGTTGCGAGCCTGCTCTTCTTCCAACCGACCCTCAATCGAATCCGCGGCATTCTGCAGCAGGTTGGTCAGGGCGCGGTTGAACTGGCTGGAATCGCAGTGCAGAATCGCCGGCGGATCCGGCAGGTCAATCTTGTATTCGATGCCGGGATGGGCGCTCTGCTGGAGAAACAGGGTTTCACGGGCGAGCATTGCGGGGTTCTCCGGACGCAGCACTGGCGCTGGCATCCGCGCGAAGGCCGAGAACTCATCGACCATGCGGCCGATGTCGCCGACATGCCGGATGATCGTGTCGGTGCAGACAGTGAAGGTTTCTGGATCGTCGGAAATTTGCTTCAGGTACTTGCGCTTCAGGCGCTCGGCGGCCAATTGGATGGGCGTCAGCGGATTCTTGATCTCATGGGCGATGCGCCGGGCGATATCGGACCAGGCCGCCTTGCGCTGCGCGCCAAGTAGCTCCGTCACGTCGTCGAAGGTCACGACCAATCGGGTGTGGCCATCTGTCTCAACCTCGGACACGACGCGGACATGAAAGGTTCGTGTGGTACCCTGGCGGCTCATGCTGATCTGGCCGTCCGCGATACCTGACTTTCGCTGCTGCGCAAGCGCCGCGATCTCGGCCATCTCCGGCGCGAACCGAACCAGCGGTTGACCGATCCAGGGGTCGAGGTCAATGCCGATCAGCTCCGCGGCGGATCGATTGACAAAGTCAACCACCCCGTTCTCGGTCAGGCCGATAACACCGGCGGAGACCCCCGACAGGATAAGACCCGTCAGGCGACTGCGGTCGATCAGCTCGCGGTTGGCGGAGATCAACGCCGCCTGCTGGCTCTGGAGCTGGGAAACCATGATGTTGAAGGTGCGACTGAGCGCCGACAGCTCGTCTTCCCGCACGCCCACCTTGACCCGGGCGGAAAGATCGCCACCGCCGATCTTCTGGGCCGCCACTGCCAGGCGGGACAGAGGTTTCACCAGTTGGCTGGCCGACACGATCGCGTACCAGATCGCCCCCAGCAGCAGCAGCAGTGCCAGCACTGCAAAGATCACCGAAAAGGTAAGCTGCAGGGTGGAGCGATCGCGCTCCAGATGCTGATAGAGCCGGACCGCATCCTGGGTGCCCCGCACGGCGCTGAGAACGCGGTTGTCGATCATGCGGCCGGTATAGAGATAGAGCCCACCCAGCGGGTCGAGCAGCATCAGTGCCCGTACCCTGTCGCCGGTCGCCGACGGCAGAATGACAATTTCGCCGCGATCCGCATTGGCGAAGGCTTCCTCGGGAATATCGAGGCTGAACTCCATCAGCAGGCTGAAACCACCCCGGGCAATGATCCGACGGCGCTGATCGATGATCACCGCCTCCGACAGGCTGCGGACGGCCAATTCCTGATCGAAACTGTCCTGGAACTGCGCCGAGTTGCTGATGTTCAGCAATCCATCGAGACGCAGTTCCGTGGCGAGGGCGACGGTGTCGTCCCGGATGCGTTCCTGCGATTCCGTGAGATAGGACTGAGCGACATTGAGCGAGCTTTCAACCGCGTTCTTGATGCGCTCGGAAAACCAGGTGTCGAGCCCATAGTTGAGGAAAGCCACCGAGAAAACTGAAACCACGATCGTCGGGACCACGGCAATCAGGCCGAACATCAGCACCATGCGCGCGTGCAGGCGCGCGCCGGCAAGCCCCTTGCGTCGACCGATCCACAGGAGAACGGCGCGCCGGGCAATGATCGTTGCCAGCAGCAGCGACACCACGAGGTCGCCAGTCAGCAACCAGGTGACCGTGCGGACCTGCTCCTCCGGATTCCAGATGTCACTGACCGCGAGATAGGTCAGCAGCCCGAGACTGGCGCCAAGTACCATCAGGCTGATCGCAAATTTGCGCTCAAAACCGACAGCCCGACCCCACTCGACCAGCGCCTTCAGGAAGGTCTTGCGCTTGGGTCGGTCGACGACCCGGTCCGGGCTCAATGCCGGCATGACGCGCTCTTCGGTCACAACTCGATCACTCCAAGGATCACCGATTGCCGCGGATCGGTTGCAGTTCCAGTTCCTTCAGCTTCTTGCGCAGCGTGTTCCGGTTCAGGCCGAGAAGGTCGGCCGCCCGGATCTGGTTGCCGCGCGTTGCTTCCATGGAAATGGTCAGCAGCGGTCGCTCGATCTCGTGCAGGATCCGATCATAAAGGCCGCGCGCGGGCAAGGCACCGTCATGGGCGTCGAAATAGGCCCGCAGGTGGCGTTCGACCGATTGCCCCAGGGTTTCTTCGCTGTTCCGGCTACCGACGCTGGATGCCTGTTCCTGCGCCTTCAACTGTTCGGCGACGATGCGCGCATCGATGGTCGGCTCACTGTAGAGCACCGAGATCCGGCGCATGAGATTTTCCAGTTCGCGCACGTTGCCGGGCCAGCGGTGGCGTTTAAGCAGCGTCTGGGCATCGCCGTCGAGGGTCTTGGGCATCAAGCCCTCGGCGGAAATCAGTTCGAGGAAGTGCCGTGCGAGATCCGGTATGTCCTCCACCCGGTCGCGCAGCGGCGGCAGGGTGATCGGTACGACATTGAGACGGTAGTAAAGGTCCTCGCGGAAGCGACCCTGCTGGATCAACTGCTTGAGATCGCGATGGGTCGCCGCCACGATGCGCACATCGGCGCGAATCGGAGTGCGCCCGCCGACCGGCGTGAATTCGCCGGACTGCAACACCCGAAGCAGCCGCGTTTGCGCCTCGAGCGGCATGTCGCCGATTTCATCGAGGAACAGGGTGCCGCCGGCAGCTGCCTCGAACTTGCCGATGGCACGCTGCACAGCGCCGGTGAAGGCGCCCTTCTCGTGTCCGAACAGCTCGCTTTCGATCAATTCCCGCGGAATTGCCGCCATGTTAACGGCGACGAAGGGCCTGTCGCGACGCCGCCCGAAATCGTGGAGCGCCCGAGCGACCAGTTCCTTGCCGGTGCCGGACTCGCCATGGATCAACGCCGTCATATCGGTCCCGACCAGTCGCGCCACGATCCGGTAGATTTCCTGCATCGCGGCGGAGCGACCGATGATCGGCAACTTCTCCTCGCTGACCGCAGCCTTCAGGCCACCGCCATCGACGCCTTCGCGGGGCCGCGTAAGCGCGCGTTCCACCGCGGCGGTCAGCGCCCCCAGGTCGAAAGGTTTGGGCAGATACTCGAACGCACCGCGTTCGGTCGCCTTGATCGCTGTCAGAATGGTGTTCTGCGCGCTCATGACGATGATGGGAATGTCCGGCCGTTCGGCCTTGATGCGCGGCACCAGATCGAGGCCGTCGCCATCGGGCATCATCACATCAGTGACAATCACATCGCCTTCCCCGCCCATCACCCACTGCCAAAGCGTGGCGGCGTTGGCCGCGGTCTTGACCTGGTGGCCGCGTTCGGCGAGGGCCTGGCTCAGCACCATGCGGATGGCCCGGTCATCATCGGCGATGAGGACGGTCTTGCTCATGAGTTGGCCTCTCCACGCGAATCGGCGATGGGCAGGATGACGGAGAATACCGTTCGTCCCGGCTGACTGTCGCAATCGATGAGACCGCCATGATCGGTGACCAGCTTGGCGACCAGTGCAAGACCCAGCCCCTTGCCACCGGACTTGCCGCTGACAAAGGGCTCGAATAGCTGCGCCTTCAGAGCGTCCGGCACGCCGGCACCATTGTCCTGTACGGTGACGACAAGCCCCAGGCGTCGCCGCGACCCCGCCCCCGGCTCGCTGACCGACAGGCCCGGGCGATAACGGGTACCTATGGCAATCACCCCGCCGTGGATTGGCAGTGCCTCGGCGGCGTTCTTGAAGAGGTTGAGGAAAACCTGGATCAACTGGTCGCGGTTGCCGAGAACGCTGGGCAAGGACGGGTCGTATTCCTCGCGGAAAGCGACGTCGCGGCCGAATCCGGCCTCCGCGAGGCGCCTGACATGGCCCAACACTTCATGAATGTTGACGGCGCTCATTGGCGCGGGGCGGGAATCGGTAAAGACCTCCAGACCATTGACCAGCCCGACGATGCGGTCGGTTTCCTCGCAGATCAGCTGCGTCAACTGACGGTCGCCGGGGGGTACCTTGGACTCCAGCAATTGCGCAGCGCCACGGATACCGGAGAGCGGATTTTTGACTTCATGTGCGAGCATGGCGGCAATCGCCTTGGCCGAGCGCACTGCGTCGCGGCTGACCGCCTGCTGGGAAAGGCGCCATTCCAGATCCCGATCCTGCAGCACCAGCGCCACAAGGCCGGTGGCGGCATTCACCATGGCAACATCGACAGCGGCATGTTCGATGGCAAGGCGCGGCCCGGACAGCGTCATGTCGGATTCCCCAACAGCGCTGGCACCGGCACGTGCCGCCTCGATCAAGGCGAACAGCGGGCTGTCGGCGGCGATGTGCTCACTCAGCGCCTTGTTGAGAAGCTGGGAACGGCTGAGGCCCAGCAACGCCTCCGCGGCGCCGTTGACGCTCGCCACCTTGTTGTCGTTGTCGAGAGAGAGGATGGCAATCGGCAGCGCTTCCAACAGCGCCAGGCTTTCGGGCAGCTGGCCGGCAACGGGATCGGGCAAGGCCGCACGTCGCTGCGCCTTGCGTGCGCCCGCTTGCGCCGGGATGGATGCCAGCCGGGAGAGCGCGGTTGCTGGCAGCGGGCTGGTCATGCGGCCTGACGGTCCAGCTGCGGTTCGTAGAAGTCGCGGATCGCCGCCTTGGCGGCCTCCGGCGTGTCGAGCGCGTTGATGCGCACGCGGAACTCGGCGGAACCGGGCAGACCCTTCGAATACCAGGCGACATGCTTGCGCGCGATCTTGAGGCCGGTGTCGCAGCCGTAATGCGCGAGCATCGCTTCGTAATGCGACATCAGCAGGTCGTATTGCCGCCACAGCGGCGGATCCGGCAGACGCTCTCCGGTCTTCAGGAAGCGGATCACCTGGTTGGGAAACCAGGGACGACCATAGGCGCCGCGGCCGATCATGACGCCGTCGGCGCCGGAAAGGTCGAGCGCTTCGCGCGCCTTGTCCACCGTGGTGATGTCGCCATTGACGATGACCGGGATCGAAACCGCCTCCTTCACCTTGCGCACGAAGGCCCAATCGGCCTCGCCGCTGTAGAGCTGGCAACGCGTGCGGCCGTGGATGGTGATCATCTTGATGCCGCTCGCCTCGGCGATGCGGGCAAGGCTCGGTGCGTTGAGGTTGGTCGAATCCCAACCCATGCGCATTTTCAGCGTGACCGGCAGGTCGACCGCGCTCACCGTACCTTCGAGGATCCGGCCCGCATGCACCTCGTCGCGCATCAGCGCCGAACCGGCATGGCCGTTGACCACCTTTTTCACCGGGCAGCCGAAATTGATGTCGATGATGGCGGCACCGCGGTCGGCGTTCAGCTTCGCCGCCTCGCCCATGACACGGGGCTCGCAACCGGCAAGCTGCACCGACATGGGTGCCTCCTCGGCGCAATTGCTGATCATCTTCATGGTCTGGCGGGTCTGGCGGATCATCGCCTCGCTGGCGATCATCTCGGAGACGACGAGACCGGCGCCCTCCTGCTTCACCAGGCGGCGGAACGGCATGTCGGTGACGCCCGACATGGGGGCGAGGATAACGGGATCCTCGATCTTGATCGGACCGATCTCAATGCTCATTTTTCGGGCAACCGCGCTCTCTGCCTATTTCTTGGGCGATTTCTACCTGTATCTGTCGGAAAAGCAACAAAAAAGGCGATCCGCCGCAGATATTCAGCCGAGATTCAGCCGATCAGCACATCCTTGACGAACTTGACCCCGGGATAGCCCAGCGTGAGCAGCAGATAGCCGACCAGTACCCAGCGGGCGGCACGGCGCCCGCGCAGGCCGGTTACGCGATGCACCACCAGCAGGGCCACCAGTACCGCGAAGGCCAGGAGCGACAGGAGGACCTTGTGGCTGAACGCCATCATCTGCCCGGTTTCCAGCAGCGAACTGGCAAAGCCGCTGGCGAGTGCCGCGGCCATGAACGCGGCCGCCCAGGTCAGTAGCTTGATCTGCAGATCCTCGGCGGCGGAAAGCGGCGGCAAGGCCCGCTCCGCCCAGCCGGTCTCGCGGCGTTTCAGGGCGCGTTCCTGAATCAGGACCGAGAGTCCAGCGATGGCGCCCACTGTCAGGATTCCGTAACTGGCGAGCGCCAGCAGCACATGGACCTGGAACCAAGCGGCGGAGCCAATTTCCGGCGCCGCTTCGGCATAGGCGCTGAACAACAGGGCGACTAGTCCCAGCGCCATCAGATAGGGCAACAGCAGGGCGCTCAGCCGGTAGGATTCCTGGTTGACAATGGCAACCCCGATGAAGACCAGCAGCGAGACCGCCATGCTGGCCCAGAGGGCGGCGCTGAAACCCGCCTGCCAGCCCTCCAGGACACTGCGGCCGAACACGCTGAGACAGATAACGGCGCAGCCCAGCAGCAGCATCCAGAAATGGAGGTTGCGCCGCAACCTGGCACTGACCGCGGTGGCCGCCAATGGCAGCAGGGAGACAAGACCGATGATTTGCAAGGAGATATGGCTCGACATGGCGCGCATTATGGTGACGCGCCGCCCCCTTGGCAAACCGGATCGGATGGCCTAGAGAGCGGGCATGTCGCCGCACCCGAACGCCACCCAAGCCATCGGCCAGAAAGCCATCGCCCTGATCGTCGCCGCCGGCAGCGGCAGCCGCATGGGACATGACCTGCCCAAGCAATACCTGACCCTGGGCGGCAAACCGGTCCTGCGCCATTGCCTGGAGACCTTTGCCGGCCATCCACGCATCGCCGCCGTGCGCGTGGTCATCAATCCGGACTTTCGCGATCTCTATGACCAGGCTTCGGCCGGCATGGATCTCCTCCCCCCGGTACCGGGCGGGAAGACCCGCCAGGAATCGGTGCGACTGGGTCTCGAAAGCCTGGCCGCCCTCCAGCCCGATCTGGTGCTCATCCATGACGCCGCACGACCTTTCGTCGACGCCGGGACGATCGATCGCACCATCGAGACACTTGGCGGTCATGCCGGCGCCCTGGTGGCCGTCCCGGTGGTGGATACGCTGAAGCGGGAGCGCACCGATGCCGACACGCATTTCAGCGGCGAGACGGTAGACCGGCGCGGCTTGTGGCGCGCGCAGACACCGCAGGGCTTTCACTTCGCGCCTCTGCTCGCCGCCCACCGTGCCGCCGCGCGCGGACCTGAGATGACCGACGACGCCGCGGTCGCCGAGGCCGCCGGAATGCACGTCGCCCTGGTGGCAGGTCATGAGGACAATTTCAAGATCACCAATCCCGCCGATCTGGCGCGGGCGGAGCGACTGATGGGTCAAGAGATGGAATACCGCACCGGCAACGGCTTCGACGTGCACCGGCTGATTCCGGGTGATGGCGTCATCATGTGCGGGGTGACGATCCCCTTTCACCAGAAGCTGGAAGGCCATTCCGACGCCGATGTCGGCATGCATGCGCTGACCGATGCCATCCTGGGGGCGATCGGCGCTGGCGACATCGGCCAGCATTTCCCGCCCTCGGATCCACAATGGCGCGGCGCCCCCTCGTGGAAGTTCCTGGCGCATGCGCAGAAGCTGGTTGCAGACAGGGGCGGGCGCATCGCCCATTGCGACGTTACCCTCATCTGCGAGCAGCCCAAGGTTGGGCCGCACCGGACCGCCATGGCAGCAAAGCTCGCAGAGATCCTGGGGCTGAGCATCGACCGCATCAGCGTCAAGGCGACGACCACGGAAAAGCTGGGTTTCACCGGACGCGGCGAAGGCATCGCGGCGCAGGCGACGGCGACCGTCGCCCTGCCATTGCGCGACTGAGGGGACGCGGTTGACATGGACGTGGCCGACCTCCTTGATCTCTACCGGCAGCGTGGCCTGAAGATTGCCACTGCCGAGAGCTGCACGGGCGGGCTGATCGCAGCGACCCTGACTTCCCTCCCGGGCTCGTCGGATGTTTTCGAGCGCGGCTGGGTGACCTATTCCAACGACGCCAAATCGGAAAATCTCGGCGTGCCGCCCGACCTCATCGCCGAAAAAGGCGCCGTCAGCGCTGAAGTGGCGGAAGCCATGGCGCGCGGCGTGCTACGCCGGGCGCAGGCAGATGTCGCGGTTTCGGTCACCGGGGTTGCCGGACCGGGCGGTGGGTCCATCGAGAAGCCGGTCGGGCTGGTCTATATCGGCCTTGCCCGCAAGGACGGCTGGAGCCAGGTCGAACGCTGCGAGTTCACCGGCGGCCGCGACGACGTGCGCCGCCAGGCAGTGGCACGCGCCCTCGCCCATCTTGCCACCGTTCTGGAATGAGCCGCGTCCTCGGCGTTGATTTCAGCGGCGCCAGGGATGCCGGCGCCAAGATCTGGATCGCCACCGGTACGCGCTGCGACGGACCGCTCCAAATCGCGGATTGCCGCCCTGCAATGGACTTGCCCGGCGGCGGAAAATCGCCCGAGATCGCCCTCGCC
>JAEUKV010000185.1 GCA_016794165.1 Rhodospirillaceae bacterium | reverse complement strand
AAATATGAGCGGACCTCTCGGTCAAAAACCAAAAGAATTGTATCAATAGGTTACCGTTATCATCGATATGTTGGTGGACAGAGAGTCAGGGTGCGACCGCAAGAATGGATCACGCGATTCTGCGAACCATGGTCGTCTCTCTGGCGCTGCAAAGAAAACAACACTAACACTAAGTAGATAAAATGAGATTGCAGAGTGTGGTCAGCGCCCAGCACGGGTACCGTCGGCGCGGCTCACCGGACGTGGGTATGCCGGAACACGATCCAGGCGAAGCTCACTGCGCTGATGATGAGGCCAAGGGCGCCGATGGCGAGCATCGTCATCCCGATCGCCAGACCATTGACCGTAAGTGCCAGGCCCGGCACAAACAGGACGATACCGACATGGGTGGACCAGAGCTGCAGCGGCGCCAGGCTTTCCTCGGCCGCGGCCGGGCGGATGAGAAAGAACAGGCCGAACAGCATCACCGAAACCCAGCCCAGCAGGCTGAGATGGCCATGGGCGGGGAACATCAGGTGATCCTGCACCGAGGCCATGTAGGCGCCCCACAGCATGCCCAACACGCCATAGGCCGCCGCTGCGCGGAGATGATAGCTGGCAATCCGGTTCATGATCCGCCCCTTGGTTTCCGTGCGCGTAGACTAGTCTGCACCGGCTGATTCAGCGAAGGGAAATCGATGCGGCTTGTGTCGAATTTCATCTAGGACTTGTCGAAATTCGTCATAGCGTCGCATACTCCCGCGCCTATCCAGAATGCCCGGAAAGAGCCGGTAGAGGAGGGTTTGAGGAATGTCGGAAGCGGTGAAACTGGAGCGTCGGGGCCATGTGCTGGAGATCACGCTCGATCGTCCCAAGGTGAATGCGATCGACATGGAGACCTCGCGCAAGCTCGGCCATGCCTTCTGCCAGCTGCGCGACGACCCCGACCTGCGCGTCGGCATCGTCACCGCGGCGGGAGAAAAGATCTTCTCCGCCGGTTGGGATCTCAAGGCCGCGGCGGCGCAGAATCTGGTCGGCAAGTGGTGGAAGCATGATTACGGCCCCGGCTCCTTCGCCGGCTTGACCGAACTCTGGGATCTCAACAAGCCGGTGATCGCGGCGGTCAACGGGTTGTGCATCGGTGGCGGCTGGGAACTGGCGCTGGCCTGCGATCTCGTCATCGCGGCCGAACATGTGGAATTCTCGCTGCCGGAACTGCCGCTCGGCATCGTGCCGGATTCCGGCGGCGTGCAGCGCCTCCCGAAGCGCCTGCCGCACAACATCGCCATGGAGATCCTGCTGCTCGGCCGCCGCATGCCGGCGCAGGAAGCCGCCCATTATGGCTTCGTCAACAAGGTGGTGCCGAAGGAAAAGCTGATGCAGGCGGCCAGGGAATGGGCCGATCTCATCGCCACCGGCGCACCGATCACCGTGCAGGCACTCAAGGAATGTGTCCGCGAGATGGAGGCGAAATCGATCGAGGAAAGCTTCGCGCTCATCCGCTCGGGCACGATGAAGACCTATGAAGCGGCGGATGAATCAGCCGATGCCAAGGAAGGCGTCAAAGCCTTCGCCGAAAAGCGCAAGGCCGATTTCAAGGGCGGCTGATATCGCGTTGACCGGCATAAAAAAGGGCGGGAAGCATGCTGTTTTCCCGCCCTTTCTATCTCCGGATGATGGGCCGCCAGTCGAAGGGCGCTAGACGATTGTCTGGGCCATCTGGTTGCTGACCTCGACCATCGCCTGGTTGATGCCGTCGCTATACGCGTAGGTGGTGAAATCGGCGCCCTGGTCGACCACCGACCAGTTGTGAACCCCATCGCCGGTCAGATTGAGGGCATCGCCCGCATGGCCAAGAATGGTCAGGTGGTGGGTGTCGTCGGTCATGTCGATGACATCGTCGAATGAGAGGGTGATGTCGTTATGGCTGGCAGCCCTGGCGTCGATCACCTCGACATTCCTGAGATGCTGGGCCTCGGCCGACCCAAAGGCCATGCCGTGCTGATCGAGATGGGCCGTGTCATGGCCGACACCCAGATCGAAGGCCTGGCCGAGAACCTGGGCGTTGAGATGGAGTGTGTCGTCGCCCGCGCCGAAATCGCTCTGTTGGGCGACGATATCCTCGTGGGTCACGGTCACGCTGATGGCGATGGTTTCGATATTGGATACGTTGGCATCGGTATCGATCGCCTGATAGCTGATCATGCGATCGCCCTCGACCGTGTCCGAGGTCGAGAAGAAAGTGTGGTTGAGGAAACTCTCGAAATCAGCCACCGGCTCGGCACCGGACTTCGCGGTTATCGTGAAGATGAAATCCGCCCCATGCTGCTCTGTCGTGACGTCGAAGCGGCTATCGGTGGGCAGGTTGAGGCTGTCGCTAGGATCGAATCCCTTCGTCGTGATGATGACACTGGCCAGATGCGAACTGTCGGCATCGCTCAAGGTAACCGTTGGCTGGGTTACGGTCTGGCTCAGCATGTTGATGTTGTACTGACCGATATCGACGCTGATGACGACGTCGTCATAATCGCGGTCGCCGCC
>JAEUKV010000134.1 GCA_016794165.1 Rhodospirillaceae bacterium | reverse complement strand
GACTTGCGGCCATAGCCGATATTGACGCACCACAGGCCGGCGAAGGCGTCGAGCATCTTGTTGCCGTCGGAATCGTAGAGATAGGTGCCGTTGGCCTTCTCGATCACGCGCGCGCCCGCCTTGGCGAGATCGGCGTTGTCGGTGAAGGGATGCAGGTGCTGGCGGTCCTGGGCCTGCCATTCGGCGGTGCTGTTGCGCTTGGCTGGTGCGTTCATGATGGTGTTCCTTGCAAGGTCTGTCGGATGGTTCGCGAGAGGCGATCGCCTGGCCCTGCCTTACGGGTTGAAGTTGACCCGTGCCGTCAGGATCAGGATTTCCATCCGGCGCGACCGACGGCTGCCCGCCGCCTCGGTGGAGGCGACGGTGGCAGCCGTGGGTTTTCCGGTCCGCAACGCCATGATCAGACGTTGAGCAGCAGATGCTCGCGTTCCCACGAGCTGATGACGTTCTGATAGGCCTCGAGTTCAGCCATCTTGACGATCCACAGCGCCTTGATGAACTTGTCGCCCAGGAGCGGCCGGATCGGCTTGCAGTTGACGAAGCGATGCAGCGCCTCATGCGCCGTCTTGGGCAGGGTATGCGCCATGCGGTAGGCGCTGCCGGTGATCTGGTTGCTGGGTTTCAGGCGTTCGGTCATGCCGAGATAGCCGGCCACCAGCGACGCCGCGAAAGCGATATAGGGATTGGCATCCGCCCCGGCAAGGCGATTCTCGATCCGCCGCGCGGCACCGCTGGAGACCGGGACACGCAGGCCGCAGGAGCGGTTGTCGACACCCCATTGCACGTTGATCGGCGCGTCGAATTGCGGCCGCAGGCGGCGATAGGAGTTGACGTTGGGCGCCAGCATCGGGATGAGCTGTGGCAGATAGCGCTGCAGGCCCGCGACGTGTGCACGGAACAGCGCGGAATCGCGCCCCTTCGAATCCGCGAACAGGTTCTTGCCGCTGCGTTTCTCGACCACCGATTGGTGGATATGCATCGATGACCCGGGCTGGTTCGCCAGCGGCTTCGACATGAAGGTGGCATAGATGCCGTGCTTCATTGCCGCCTGACGCACCGTGCGCTTGAACAGGAATGCCTGATCGGCGAGCTCCAGCGGATTGCCATGGTTGAAGTTGATCTCCATCTGCGCCGAGCCCGATTCGTGGACCAGCGTGTCGACGTCGATCTCCGAGCGTTCGCAGTAATCGTAGACGTCCTCGAAAATGTGGTCGAAATCGTTGACCGCATCGATGCCATAGGCCTGGCTGCCGGTCTCGGCGCGGCCCGACTTACCAATGGGCGGCAGCAGTGGCAGATCAGGATCGGTATTGACCTGCACCAGATAGAATTCCAGTTCCGGCGCCACGATCGGCTTCCAGCCCTTGTCGTCATAGAGCTCCAGCACGCGCTTCAGGACATAGCGCGAGGCGTGCTCCACCGGATTGTCATTGGCGTCGTAGGCATCGTGGATCACCTGGGCGGTCGGGTCCGCGTACCAGGGCACGATGCGGATGGTGTTCGGGTCGGGGCGCAGATAGACATCGGGGTCCTGATAGGAACCGACCGTGTCCTCTTCGATATCCGGATACTCGCCGGTGACCGTCTGCAGGAACACGCTGCTCGGCAGTCGAAGGCCGTCGTCGCGTACGCCCTTGACGAATTTCGAGGCGGGCAGGATCTTGCCGCGCGGAATACCGTTCATGTCAGGGACGAGGCATTCGACCTCGTCAACCTTCCGTTCCGTGATCCAATCGTCCAAATACTTCATGATAAAGAACCGTATTTCTCAAATGTGATGGTCGCATATGACCTTTGGTCGCCATCCCTGGCGGATGGCAATGCCGGGCGGAAACTAGCCGAAATCCGGTATTTTGTCCAAGCGGGGCGGCTATGCGCGCCAAGCACGGCGGTTGACGTGCGTCATATGAATTAACGAATCCGGTCGGCGTGTATCGGGATGCGCGCGCAAATGAAAACGGCGGGGTCCGCTGGGCCCCGCCGTTTCCGCATGTTGACCGCTTGGATCGCCTAGAGGCCAAGCGCCTCGGCGGCAGGCACGTATTTCTTCTTGAGGTCGTCGGCGACGGCTTTGTAGGTGATCTTCCCCTCATGGACGTTGAGACCGTTCATGAGATGCGGATCGTCCGCCAGCGCCTTCTTGGCACCCTTGTCGGCGAGTGCCAAGGCGAAGGGCAGGGTGGCATTGTTGAGTGCAAACGTCGACGTGCGGCTGAGGCCGCCCGGCATGTTGGCGACGCAATAGTGAATGACGCCATCGACCACATAGACAGGATCGGCATGGGTGGTGGCCTTCGAGGTCTCGAAGCAGCCGCCCTGGTCGATCGCGATGTCGACCAGGACCGAGCCCGGGCGCATCTGCTTGATCATCTTGCGGGTGACCAGCTTGGGCGCCGCGGCACCGGGCACCAGCACGGCACCGATGACGAGATCCGCACTCACCACATGCTCCTCGATCGCATCGAGGGTCGAGTAGCAGGTATAGACCTTGGAGCCGAACATCTCGTCGAGCTGGCGCAGGCGGTCGACCGAGCGGTCGATCACCGTGACATTGGCTTCCATGCCCATGGCCATGCGCACGGCATTGGTGCCGGAGACACCGCCGCCGATGACGACGACCTTGGCCGGGGCCACGCCGGGTACACCGCCCAGCAGGATGCCGGCGCCGCCCTGGGCCTTTTCGAGATAATGCGCGCCGACCTGGACCGACATGCGGCCGGCCACTTCGGACATCGGCGCCAGCAGCGGCAGGCCGCCGCGCGGGGAGGTGATGGTCTCATAGGCGATGGCGGTGCAGCCCGACTTGATCAGGCCTTCGGTCTGCACCGGATCCGGCGCCAGATGCAGATAGGTATAGAGGATCTGGCCCTTGCGCAGCATCTTGGTCTCGCGGGGCTGCGGCTCCTTCACCTTGATGATCATGTCGGCCTTGCGGAAGATGTCCTCCGCGGTCTTGGCGATGGTGGCGCCCGCGGCCTTGTAGGCGCGGTCATCGAGGCCGATGCCTTCGCCGGCACCGGTTTCGATAACCACCTTGTGGCCGTGATGAACGAGTTCGCGCACGCTGGCCGGGACGAGGCCGACGCGATACTCGTGATTCTTGATTTCCTTGGGAACGCCGATAAGCATAGATCTTCTCCAATAGTAAACGATCCGGCCGGCATCCCATATGCCGGCCGGACCGCGTTTGCAGGTGTCAGTCGATGGACTTCAGGACGTCGGCGAGGACCGAGACGGCCTGGTCGATATGGCTTTTTTCCACGATGAAAGGCGGCGACATGGCGATGATGTCGCCGGTGACGCGAATGAGCACACCCTTCTCATAGGCCTTGAGGAAGGCGTCCATGGCGCGGGCACCCGGCTTGCCGGGGCGCGATTCCAGTTCGATGGCGCCGATGAGGCCAATGTTCCGGAGGTCGGTGACATGGCGCGTACCCTTGAGGCTGTGGATCGCATTCTCCCAATAGGGCGTGAGATCCTTCACTCGGTCGAACAGTCCTTCGTTCTTGTAGACGTCAAGCACGGCAAGGCCGGCGGCGCAGGCCACGGGGTGTGCCGAATAGGTATAGCCGTGGAAGAGCTCGATCGCATTCTCGGCTGCCGTGGACATGAAGGTATCGTAGATGTCCTTCGAGACGATGACGCCGCCCATCGGAATGGAACCGTTGGTGAGGCCCTTGGCGCAGGTGATCATGTCGGGCGTCACGCCAAAGTAGTCAGAGCCGAAATTGGTGCCGAGGCGCCCGAAGCCGGTGATGACCTCGTCGAAGATCAGCACGATGCCGTGCTTGGTGCAGATCTCGCGCAGCTTTTCGAGATAGCCCTTGGGCGGAATGAGGACGCCGGTGGAGCCGGCCACCGGTTCGACGATGACGGCGGCGATGGAACTGGCGTCATGGAGAGCAACCAGGCGCTCGAGGTCGTCGGCGAGATGGGCACCCCAGCCCGGCTGGCCCTTGCTGTAGGCCATTTCCTTGGGATTGTAGGTATGCGGCAGGTGATCGACGCCGCCGAGGGCGGTGCCGAACCACTTGCGGTTATTGACCATGCCGCCCACGGAGATGCCGCCGAAGCCGACCCCGTGATAACCGCGCTCGCGGCCGATCAGGCGGGTGCGGGTGCCCTGGCCCTTGGCGCGCTGGTAGGCCAGCGCGATCTTGAGGGCGGTGTCGACCGATTCCGAGCCGGAATTGGTGAAGAAGACGTGGTCCAGCCCGGTCGGCGCCAGGGCCGCAACGCGCGAGGCCAACTCAAAGGCGGCCGGATGGGCCATCTGGAAGGGCGGCGAGTAGTCCATCTCCTGGATCTGCCGCGCGACCGCTTCGGAAATCTCCCTGCGGCCATGGCCGGCATTGACACACCACAGGCCCGCGGTCGCGTCGAGCACCTGCTTGCCCTCGATATTGGTGAAGTGCATGCCCTCGGCCTTCACGAACAGGCGCGGGTTCGCCTTGAAATGCCGGTTCGAGGTGAACGGCATGAAGAAGGCTTCGAGATTGTTCGGGGTCGGCTTGAACTGGGTCGCCTCGAATGACTTTGAGGTGCGATCGGACATGGGAGATCCCTCGGCTTGGTTGGTTCGGGCGACATTATCACGCTAAAAAAAATAAACAAGCGGCAGTCAGTTGAATTGCGTGGGTACAGAGTTTTGTCTGCAAAACGATTGAAATTCAGTATTGTGTGATTAATATACTGATCATGGTCGGGGTAATGTTAAGGAAATGGCGACAGGGATGAGCATGGGCATGAGCGAGGAATCCGAAGGTTTCGATCTCGGCGCGCGGCTGAAGGCGCTGCGCGATTCCCATGGCTTGTCGCAGCGCGAGCTTGCCAAGCGGGCCGGCGTCTCCAACGCCATCATCTCGATGATCGAACAAAACCGCTCCTCGCCCTCGGTTGGCATGCTGAAAAAGCTGCTCGACGGCTTTCCCATGAGCCTCGCCGAGTTTTTCGCCGACGACCTCAAGGCACGGCCGCAGATCTTCTTTGCCGCCTCGGAACTGGTGGAACTGGCTGGTGGGCCGGTGTCCTATCGCCAGATCGGCAAGGACATGACGGGCAAGGCGATCCAGCTCATGCACGAACGCTATCAACCGGGAGCCGATACCGGTGCCCAGATGCTCAGCCACGAGGCGGAAGAGGGGGGCGTCGTCATCCGGGGCAGGCTGGAAGTCACCGTGGGTGATCAGGTGCGTATCCTGGGTCCAGGTGACGCCTATTATTTTGACAGCCGGATCCCGCACCGCTTTCGCAATGCCGGCTCGGACGAATGCGAGGTCGTGACTGCCAATTCCCCGCCCAGCTTCTGAGCGCGGCCGCGGCGCCGGGATATAGCCGGGATCCTCCCTCCAGCCACCCTGCCAGTCATGTGGGCTGGCCCCAGAAATGACCAATGGTTGGGCCTAGGATCGCCCGATCCTTGGGCCTAAGACTCTTGTGGTCCTGGCGTTGCCTCGCGGGCGGGCAAGCGGCGGCGCATGGCGCGTTAACCATATTTGACCGCCGGTTGCGGGCGAAGGCTAAGTTGAGGCATCCTCTTTTTCAGCCGTTGGGGCCGGCATCGGGGGTACGTGCCAGCCGATCCCGCCGGCTGGCAGGCAGGGGTCGGCATCAGGGCGCGCAGTGGCAATCAAAATGCGGTGTTCTTTGGGGCGACTGAGAACATTCACTTTTCCAGTCTGAAATCTGTAACTACAATCCGACGCGGCCATAAAGGCGAAACAACGGACGACTATGGAATATCTCTAACAGGGAAACGATTGTCGCGGTTGGCATACCGCCCGCCGCCGTCAGGGAGTGATCGACATGACTAACAAGAAGATTTTGACTTCCGCACAACAGACGATCCGCGCGGCCTCGGTGTCGCGCCGTCGCCTGCTCGAATCCGCCGTCGCCATCGGGGCGGTCGGCCTCAGCGCGCCGTTCTTCTCCAGGAACGCCTTCTCGTCCTCGGGCGAGTTGAACCTGCTGATGTGGTCGGACGAATTCCCGGATCCGGTGATCCCGAATTTCGAGGCCGCGACCGGCATCAAGGTGAACCAGACCCCGTTCTCGCAGAACGAGGAGCAGATCAACAAGCTGCAGGCGACCGGCGGCGAAGGCTTCGATCTGTGCCAACCGACCCGCAACCGTGCGCCGCAGTACAAGGATCTCGGTGTTCTGGCGCCGTTCGACACCAACAAGATCAAGAATTCCGGCAACGTCATTCCGTCGTTCCTCGCGAGTGCCGCCGATCTGTGGACCTGGGAAGACGGCCTCTATTACGTCCCCCATGTCTGGGGCACCGAGGCGCTGTCCTATCGCACCGATCTCTATCCCGGCGACGTCGCCAATCTCAGCTTCGGCTCGCTGTGGGACGAAGCGGTGAAGGGCCACACCCAGGGTCGTGGCCATTCCTTCCTGCTCGGCATCGGCCTGTGGTGGGACGGCTCGGGCAAGATGCCGACCAACCGCATGCTGGACGGCTACAAGGACGAGGACAGCTTCAAGAAGGTGTGGGACCCGATCCTTGCCTTCGCGATCGAGAACAAGTCCTTCGTCAAGCAGTTCTGGGATTCGGCCGATAACACCAAGTCGGGCCTGATGGAGAACGACGTCTGGATCGGCCAGACCTGGGACGGCCCGGTTCTGTCGCTCAAGAAGGAAGGCAAGCCGGTCAACTACACCGCGCCGAAGGAAGGCGCGATCGCCTGGCTGGACGGCCTCTCCAAGATGTCGGCCGCCAAGAACGAAGACCAGATCTACGAGTTCATCAACTATCTGCTGACGCCGGAAGTCTCCGGCCAGTTGGCGGAAGGCTCCGGCTACAACCCGGTCGTCACCGGCGCCGATGCCTTTACCTCGGACGTTTACAAGAAAAACTTCCAGGAAGCCTTCCCCGGCGATGCACTCAGCAAAGTCTGGCATTGGCCGGCCGAGCCGTCGTGGTATGCGGAGATCCGCAGCCAGTACGTGCAGCAGTTCCAGGCTGCCTGATACGCGTTGTGTTGGACGTCGTCAGCCCCGGTTCGCCGGGGCTGACTCTTTTTTGGCCGGGCGCCGATCACGCTTGATCTCGCTGGATCGAGGGGGGACACTCGGCCCAATCAACAAAAAACAACAAAAACCAAGAAACAGAGACAGGGTAGGCATATGAGTGCGGGCGTCGAGCTTGACCATGTAACGGTCCGCTTCGGAGACTTCACGGCTGTCGACAACGCGACACTCGATATCAGGGGCGGCGAATTCTTCTCGTTTCTCGGCCCCTCGGGTTGCGGCAAGACGACGATCTTGCGGACGGTATCCGGCTTTCTCGAGCCGTCCGAAGGCTGCGTTCGTATCGGCGGGCAGGATATGGTGGGTATCGGCCCGAACAAGCGGCCGACCGCGCTGATCTTTCAGAACCTCGCACTGTTCCCGCTGATGACGGTGGCCGAGAACATCAGCTACGGCCTGCGCGTGCGCGGGGCCGACAGGAGCGCGCGCCGCAAGCGGGCGGACGAACTCCTGGACCTGATCGCCCTCCCCGGTCAGGGCGACAAGCTGGTGAGCGAATTGTCCGGCGGGCAGAAACAGCGCGTTGCCATCGCCCGCGCCCTCGCCGTGGAACCCAAGGTGCTCCTGCTCGATGAACCCCTCTCGGCCCTCGATCTCAAGCTGCGCCAGCACATGCGCGCGGAGCTGCGCAGCATCCAGCAGAAAGTCGGCATTACCTTCATCTACATCACCCACGATCAGGGCGAGGCGCTGACCATGTCGGACCGCATCGCGGTCATGAGCGACGGCGTCATCCAGCAGGTCGGCGACGGCAAGGCGGTCTATGACAATCCAGAAACGGCTTTCGTCGCGTCCTTCGTGGGCGAAAACAATCCGTTCCCGGGCACCGTCACGAGGGCCGATCAAACCTATGCCGTGATCGAAACCGCTTTCGGCCCGCTGCGCGGCCGCAACCCGCGGGGTCTCCGGGCAGGGGACCAGGGCATCCTGTTCGTCCGTCCGGAATCGGCGCGTCTGGGTGCCGGCAGCGCCGACACGACCTTGACCTCGACCGTGACCAATGTCGCCTTTGAAGGGTACATGACACATGTCTATCTGAAGGGCGCTGGCAAGAAAGAGATTATCGTGACTGTCGGCCGTCAGGCGGCCATCGACATTCCGGCCCCGCACTCGGCCGCCCCGATCAACTACGACGCCGACCTCGGCCTGGTCCTGCCGGAAGGGATGCTCGCCCGTGAGTAGCCGCGCACTCGTTTTTATCATCCCGATCATTGTCATCGCGATCTTCTGGATGATGGCGCGGCGCGAAGCGCGCCGCAAACCGGATCCCACGCGCAAGGGATTCTTCGAACGGAACGGCGTCGTACTCGGCACCGTGTTCGTCCTGCTGGTTGGGTTCTGGACGCTATTTCTGGTGGCGCTGCCCTATCTCTACATGGTGGTGGAAAGCTTCCATCCGGCCCTGCCGCCGATGAAGCGCGGCGGGCCCGACGATGTGCTGACCACCGCGCAATACGCGTCCTTTCTGGTCAATCCAATCAATGACTCCATCAACTGGCTCCATATGGGAGCACTGTTGTTCTCGATTATCGCCTCGATCGCGGTGACGGCTCTAAACTTTGCCATCTGTTATCCGCTGGCCTATTACATGGCCCAGGCCGGTACGGCGCAGAAAGTGCGCCTGCTGATGCTCGGTCTGATCGTGCCCTATTGGGTCAACGAAATCCTGCGCGCCTTTTCGCTGCGCCTGCTGCTGGCCTCAAAGGGGTTGATCAATCAGGCATTGATGGGGCTCGGCATCACCGATGCGCCGATCGACTTCCTCGGCAACAATACGGGCCTCTATGTCGGCCTTTCCTATGCGTATCTGCTGGTGATGATGTTCCCGCTCTACAACGCGATCGAGAGCCTCGACAAAAATCAGGTGGAGGCGGCACGCGACCTCGGCGCACCCTGGTGGCGCATTCATTGGGATGTCGTCATTCCCTATGCCAAGCCGGGCATCGCGTCGGGCTGCACCATGGTGTTCATGCTGTCGGTGGGCTCCCTGGCGGCACCCCAGTTCCTCGGCGGGCCGCGCACGCTGTGGTTCACAGCCGTGATCTATGACTTCTTCTTCCAGAGCTTCAACTGGCCGCGCGGCGCCGCCTACGCCTTCATCATGCTGGTGGTCTGTATCGCGCTGGTTCTGGGCATGCTGCGGCTCTTCAAGGTCTCGCTCGGGGAGGCCATTCGATGAGTTCGAAAGCGATCATGAAGGGGATGATCGGGTTCTACATCCTGCTCTTCTTCGGCTACCTCTTCGGCCCGCTTCTCGTCATGGGCGTTACCGCGTTCAACACGCCGGGCTATCCGCAGGCCTATCCGTTCGAGGCCTTCACGCTCGATTGGTTCGTAAAGCTCTACAACCACCGCAACATGATGGACGGCTTGAAGAACTCCATCGTCATCGGCATCGGCGTGGTGGCCATTTCGGTACCGGTAGGTCTCGCCGCGTCGATCATCATGAGCCAGATCTATCACCGCGCCCGTGGGCTCTATTACCTGATCACCATCTCGCCGCTGCTCACTCCCGGCGTCATCATCGGGATCTCCACGGTAATCTTCTGGCGCGACGTGCTCAGCGTCACCGACGTCACGCGCGGCCTGTTCTACAAGGGCATCGTGCTGACCATCCTGGGCCAGGCCAGCTTCATCTCGGCCTATTGCCTGCTGATTTTCATGGCCCGCCTGACCCGCTTTGACCGGGCCCAGGAGGAAGCCGCCCTCGATCTCGGCGCCACTTACCCGCAGGTCTTCTGGCACATCCTCCTGCCGTTCCTCAAGCCTGCCGTTGTCTCGGCCATCGTCATCGGGTTCCTGACCTCGTTCGAAAACTACAACACGACGACCTTCGCCATCCTGGCGGACAAGACGCTGGTGACGGTGCTGGCCGGCGAGGTGCGCCAGGGAACCACACCGGCCCTCTCGGCGCTCGCGGTCATCATCATCGGCATCTCGATCATCGGGGCGATCTCTTACGAGGTCGTCAAGCGCCAGGAGCAGAACCGCGCCGAGCGCGCCCAGCGCCAGGCCATCCTGGCCGAACGGGGCGAGATCGCGGCGACCGCCTAGCGCAGGCCTGGCGGACCACGCAGAAAGCAGTTGCTGGCTGGGTCCGGGCCAGCCAAGCTGTGGCCTGATCCGCACACAGAGGCTTTGGGGACTTTGGGCAGAGAGGCGCTAGTTTGGGCCACGACAGCAAGTCCATCCTGTTCCACCTGGAACCCGACCGGACCACCACGCTGCAGGCGCAGCTGCGGCGGATGCTGGTCTCGTCGATCCTGGATGGCCAGATTCCCCCCGGCAGCCCGCTGCCGTCCTGCCGGGCGCTGGCGCAATCACTCAAGATCGCCCGCAACACCGTCGTCCTCGCCTATCAGGACCTCACGGAAGAAGGCTTCCTCATCTCCCGGGAACGGAGCGGCTTCTTCGTCAACCCCGACATCGTTTCCGCCCGACCGCGCGACATGGCGCCCGCCCCGGGAGAATCCGCGACCGATCTCGCCGAGCCCGACTGGGTTACGCGCTTCAAGAGCCGGCCGAGCCAGCAGCGCAATGTCGTAAAGCCGGCCAATTGGCAGGATTATCCCTATCCCTTCATCTACGGACAGATCGATCAGAGCCTCTTCCCGCTGGCGGCATGGCGGGAATGCTCGCGCCAGGCACTCAGTGTCAATTCGGTGCGGGACTGGGCCAAGGATCGGTTCGGCGATGACGATCCGCTCCTGATCGAGCAGATCCGCACGCGATTGCTCCCCCGTCGCGGCGTACGGGTGACGGCAGACGAGATCCTGGTCACGGTCGGCGCCCAACAGGCGCTCTATCTGCTCTCCACACTGCTCTTCGATCACAAGACGACGTTCGGCATCGAGGATCCGGGTTATACCGATGCACGCAATATCGCCGCGCTGCGTGCCGGGCGGCTCGTGCCCCTGCCGGTCGACGAGCAGGGCTTGGCGCTCGGCAGTGAGCTCAATGGCTGCGACTATGTCTATGTGACACCCAGCCATCAGTTCCCGACCACTGCCACGATGTCCCTGGAACGGCGGCACGCCCTGCTGGAGCGGGCGGAGGCACGCGATTTTGTCCTGATCGAGGACGATTACGAAAGCGAACTCACCCATCACGGCAGCCCGCAGCCGGCCTTGAAGTCGCTGGACCGGCATGGGCGGGTGATTTTCGTCTCCAGCCTCTCGAAGACCCTGGCGCCCGGCCTGCGCCTTGGTTTCCTGGTGGCACCGAAGCCATTGGTGGCCGAATTGCGTGCCCTGCGCCGGTTGATGATCCGGCACCCGGCCGCCAACAACCAGCGCACCATCGCGCTCTTCCTGGCTGACGGGCATCACGACACCCTGTTGCGGCGCCTCTGCGGCGTTTACCGGGAGCGGCTGGCCGCCGCCGTCACGGCATTAGCAAAGTTTCTGCCGGAGTTTGCCGTCAATCTGACAGCCGGCGGAACGGCACTCTGGATCCGCGGGCCCCGCGACCTCGACATGGCGGCAATCGCCGCGGCGGCGGAACGGCGTGGCGTGGTGATCGAGCCGGGGGCGGTCCATTTCATGGCACAGCCCGGCCCCGCCAATTTCTGCCGCCTGGGCGTTTCCTCGATCCCCACCGAGCGCATCGAGGCCGGTATTCGCCTGCTGGCGGAGGCGGTCAGGGAACAGGGCTGAACTGGGGCGGCCCGCTGGCCCAACGCGGCGGCCACGGCTGGACCTATGAAGGAGCCAGATGCCTGCCTATCGTAGCAGGATGAGATCCGCGCCCGAACCCGGGCCGCGCTGCAAAGGAACGGAAACGCCAAAATGAAAATGACGACGGAAGAGGCCTTCGTAAAGGTCATGCAGATGCATGGGATCGAACATGTCTTCGGCATCATCGGTTCCGCCTTCATGCCGATCTCGGACCTGTTCCCCAAGGCCGGCGTAACCTTCTGGGACGTTGCCCACGAGTGCAACGGCGGCTACATCGCCGACGGGTATACCCGCGCCAGCGGCAAGATGGCGATGTGCATCGCCCAGAACGGCCCCGGCATCACCAACTTCGTCACCTGCATCAAGACCGCCTATTGGAATCACACGCCGATGCTGCTGGTGACCCCGCAGGCCGCCAACAAGACCATCGGCCAGGGCGGTTTCCAGGAAGTCGAGCAGATGGCCCTGTTCAAGGACATGGTCTGCTATCAGGAGGAAGTGCGCGACGCCAGCCGCATGGCGGAGGTGTTGAACCGCGTCATCACCAAGGCCAAGCGCGCTTCCGCCCCGGCGCAGATCAACGTGCCGCGCGATCTTTTCTGCCAGATCGTCGATATCGAACTGCCGCAGATCGTGGAGTTCGAACGGCCGGCGGGAGGCGCCGAGGCGATCTCGAAGGCCGCGAAACTGCTCTCCGGCGCGAGGTTCCCGGTGATTCTGTCTGGCGCCGGCGTTGTCATCGGCGGTGCCATTCCGGAATGCCAGGCGCTGGCCGAGCGTCTCGACGCGCCGGTCTGCTCCTCCTACCAGCACAATGACAGCTTTCCCGGCTCGCACCCGCTGCATGCCGGGCCCCTGGGCTATAACGGTTCGAAGGCAGGGATGGAGCTCATCTCCAAGGCGGATGTGGTGCTAGCCCTGGGTACGCGCCTCAACCCATTCTCGACCCTGCCCGGCTATGGCATCGACTATTGGCCGAAGAATGCCACCATCATCCAGGTCGACATCAACCCGGACCGCATCGGCCTCACCAAGAAGGTGACGGTCGGCATCGTCGGCGACGCGAAGCAGGTGGCGCAACAGATTCTGGCCCAGTTGTCGGCGGATGCCGGCAATGCCGGCCGGGCCGAACGGAAGGCGCTCATTCATCAAACCAAATCCGCCTGGCTGCAGACGCTCTCCAGCATGGATCACGAGGACGACGATCCCGGCACCAGCTGGAACAAGGATGCCCGCACCCGCGATGCAGATCGCATGTCGCCGCGCATGGCCTGGCGGGCGATCCAGGCGGGCTTGCCGAAGAACGCGATCATTTCCAGCGACATCGGCAACAACTGCGCCATCGGCAATGCCTATCCGACCTTCGAGGCGGGGCGCAAATACCTGGCGCCGGGCCTGTTCGGCCCCTGCGGCTACGGCTTTCCGGCGATCATCGGCGCCAAGATCGGCTGCCCGGATACGCCGGTCGTTGGTTTCGCCGGGGACGGCGCTTTCGGCATCTCCATGAACGAGATGACCTCGGTCGGCCGCAAGGAATGGCCGGGCGTCACCATGGTCGTCTTTCGTAACTACCAATGGGGTGCGGAGAAGCGCAACACGACGCTGTGGTACGACAATAATTTCGTCGGCACCGAGCTCGATCCCGAATTGAGCTATGCCAGGGTGGCCGAAGCCTGCGGGCTGAAGGGCGTCCAGGTGCGCACCCAGGCCGAGCTGACGGCGGCACTGCAGGAATCCTGCAAGGCCCAGGACAAGGGCATCACCACCTTCATCGAGGTGATCCTCAACCAGGAACTGGGCGAGCCGTTCCGTCGCGACGCCATGAAAAAGCCAGTGGTCGTTGCGGGAATCGACCGCAAGGACATGCGGCCGCAGAAAGGCGCCTGAAGCGCCGCAGCGTCAACGAGGGCGGATCCAAAGATCCGCCCTTTTCGTTTGGGTCGGCTAACCCTGGGTGAGGTCGAAGAGCGCCTTGCAGAGACTGATCACCGCGAGGGACATCAGCAGGACGAGGACGGCACGCCGGAAGGTGGCCTGGTTGACCCGCCGGAAGCCGTGGGCGCCGACCCAGATGCCGACCAGCAGGGCGGGCAGCCAGGCCAGGAACTGCGCGAAACTCTGTTCGGTGATGAGGCCTTCGTAGTAGTGACCGACGAGCCCCAGGACATCGGTCGATAGAAAGAAGGCGATCACCGATGCGCGGCTGACGGCGGCGGCGGCCGGCGTCGAAAAGAAGAACAGCACGACCGGCGGCCCGCCGATGCCGAACGCGCCGTTGAAGATTCCCGAGGCGGCCCCGGTGGCGGTCGTGGCGGTGGCGCCCGGCGTTTTCTGCAGCCGGAAGCCGCGCAGCATCAGGAAGGTGGTGGCGAGCACAAAGAGCGCCATCGCCATTTGCATCGGCGGTTCCGGAAAGCGCGACAGGGCGTAGATTCCAAAGGGCAGGGCGACGACGTACCCGAGCAGCAGCCAGCGGATCGAGCGCCAGTCGATCTCCCGCCAGATGCTGGGGATCATGTTGATCGACGCGGCGACCTCGAGCAGGAAAATGGTTGGGACGATCTCCCGGGGCGGCAGGATGAGCGAAAGCGCGGTGATGCTCAGCAGCGAGAATCCGAAGCCGGAAAAGCCACGCACGATGGCGGCCAGGAAGATGGCCGCGCTGGAAATCGCCAGCAGATGCCAGTTGGATGTCGCGTAGGCGAGCAGTGCGTCAATCATGCCGCGGGCACCTTACCCGAGGGCGGAGTCGGGCGAAAGGCCAGACTGTTGGATTTTGTGGGCGCAGAGCGAGGTCTGCGCGGTCAGGGGAGTGTCTCGAGTGCCGCGGCGGCGTCGATCCGTCCGGCACCGAATTCCGGATCGCGCGCCGGGGCGCCGAGGTCGACGGCAGATGTCTCCATCGCCTGTCGCAATTCGACGACGCCAAGACCCGGTTGCACCGAGAGGAGCAGTGCCGCCAGCCCCGAAACATAGCCGGCGGCCATCGATGTGCCGCTGAAGAAGTCGTAGGCGCCACCAGGCTTGGCGGCGAGGATGTCGACCCCGGGTGCCGCCAGCGATATGTAGTTCCCGCGATTGGCGCGGACATAAAGTCGGTCCTTGATGTCGGTCGCGGTCACCGCGATGACGCCGTCCTGGGCGGCCGGATAGGCGGCACTCGCCTCGGGGCCTTCATTGCCGGCCGCCGCCACCATATGCGAGCGGCGCATCAACGCATCGTTGACCAGTTGCGCGACGAGGCGATCCTGCGGTCCGGTCAGACTGAGATTGATCACCTGTGCCTTCGCGCGGATCGCTGTCTCGATGCCGAGGGAGAGCAGGAAGGAGGAGCTTTCAGCGAGTCCCAGTCGGGCGTCCACCTCATGGAAGGCACGAATGGCGATAAGCTTCGCCCTGGGTACGATGCCGTAAAGCGGCCCCTGGCCGACCAGGATACTGGCCAGAACCGTGCCATGAATCTCCGGCGGTACCGGGAGGTCCTCCTCGATCACGTTGATGGCGTCGATCGCCGCCCCGGCAAAGGCTTCATGGCCGATATCGACGCCGCTGTCGATCAGGGCCACGCGGATGCCGGCACCGCCGCCGGCCATACTGGTGGCGATGTCGGCGCGGACCTGTCGCAGGGCATATTGTTGGTCATTCTCCTCGCCGCTGCCGCTGCGGTAGATGAAGTTCCGCTGCACCCAGAGCGGACGCCGGTCGGCCACGGCCGACTCCAGCATCTGTTCCGGGTCGGTGCCATCCGCGAGGCGCATCAGGTAGATGCGCAGGCCCAGCCCCTGCATGGTAAAGTCGCGTACCATCTCCAGGTCGAGATCGTCGGCAAAGCCCTGGGCCAGAGCAGGGTTGCTGTTGGGTGGGAAGACAACGCACAACTCGTTCGGGATGCTTGCTGGCGTGCCCGCGTCGGAGCCGCGCTCGCCGGGAGCGTCGCTATTGGTGCCCGGCGCATCGAAGAGCTCAGGTACCACAGGCGGCGGGCCGAGGTCACCACCCTTGGGAAGGTTCGGGATCGTCGCGCCGCCGCGCGGGGCTGCTGGTCCGATGCCCGCTTGCGCAACGGCGTCGCCGGAAGGAATTGCCGTCAATATGACGGCGGCGAATCCGGCAAGAAGGAGGATTTCTCGTCGAGACATTGCCGTTTCCGCCTTAGCGCCTTTGCGCTCGGGCGATCAGGTCCGGGCGCGACTGCAGGCGGGCAATAGCATCGCTGGCGTTGCTGTCCGCCTGGAGGCGGATGACGAACGTTAGCCCTGGCTTAGGGCCATCGATCACGACGGCATCCAGTTCGGTCAGAATCTGGACGAACTGTGCGGTTGTGACTTCGGGGCGCAGGGCGATGACAAGTTCGGCACCCGTCGCGTCGACCATGGCGGCTGTGTCAGCGCCCGCTGTCGCATAGGTCTCGGACGGTGAAGGTGCCGGCAAGGTCTCCGATCGGTAGAGCAGGGCGCTCTGGGCCGCGATCACCACGCAGGCGGCAGCCAGCGCCAGCTTGAGCATGGCGCGCGGTGCGAACCATGACCCGAGCCAACGCTCCAGCAGGCCTGGTTCCGCGGCGGCGACGAAACGCCTCTGCTTCGTGGTTTCGATCTGCTGCAGGAGCCGCGTGAGGTTCTCGGCTGATGGGGCACCGATCGACTGGGCGTCGGCGACCACTGCCTCGCGCTCCTGCTTGGCGGCATCCAGTTGCAGCCGCAGTTCGGCGGAATCCTTCAGCATGGCCTCGATCGCCTTGGCGTCGTCGCGGGAAATCCTGCCGGTCAGGTACCAGGGCAGCAGTTCCCGGGCGTCCTCCAGGTCGAGCGGGCGCTGTTCGGTGCCGTTCTGTGCGCTCATGCGATCGCTCCCTTTACCCCGGCGGCCTCAAGGAGGGTCTTGAGCCGCTGTCGGGCGTAGAACATGCGTGTCTTGACCGTATTCTCCGGCACGTCGAGGACCTCGGCGATTTCCTGGACGGAGAATTCCTGGAAATAGGCCAGTTGCAGGATCTCCCTGTGATCGAGCGACAGGCGTTCCATCAGGGTCTGGAGCAGGCGCGACATGTTTTGGTCGGCGGCCTGGTGGTCCGGCGTGGGTGCCCCATCCTCGATACTGGCCGCCATTTCCTCGTCCAGGGCGACCTCGCGCTTCTTGCGCAGGCGACTGACCGCTTTGTGGTGGCCGATCGAGAATAGCCAGGTCCGGACCGCAGACTTGCCCTCGAAACGCCCGGCCTGCCGCCAGACTTCGAGCATGGTCTCGCTCAACACTTCTTCGGCCATTTCGCGCTCCCGCACCAGCTTGACCAGAAAGGCGAACAGGGGCCGATCGTGGCGCTGGTAAAACATGGTAAACGCAGGGCGATCGCCATTGGCAATGGCTTCCAGCAGCTTACCGTCCGGGGTAGCGTCGTCCACGTCCACTGTCATGCCGCTACGGCCCTCTTCATCACTTCGTCGCCCGGCCACAAGATCGGGTTCATGGAAAGGTGAGGCGATGGGCCCCCCAGCCCGTTTGCGTGCTCTGTCCCCCACTGGCCACCGGCGAGGCGGCGGGCGCAGGGTAATCCGGTCCTATCCCGTTTGTATAGGCGGAAGGGCACACCCCCTGGTCCCGTGGCTTGCCAGCCGGCCGGGGCTGGGATAAGCGAGGCGGGAGCCGGCGTTCCAGCGCGTATGCCCGCGAATCGGGCTTGGCAGACGGTCGAGCGGACGGCAGAACTGACCTCAGGGGGATCCCCGCATGGGCAAGGTCGTTGATTGCGCGGTGTATGAGGGCGGGCACCGGGTCGGCAGCCTGGATATCGACGATCCCAGCCAGATGCAGGTCAAGCCGGGCCGGGTGATCTGGATCGGACTCTATGAACCCACCCAGGCGGATCTCGCCCGGCTACAATCCTATTTCGGCCTGCACGACCTCGCGATCGAGGATGCCTACCGTGCCCATCAGCGCCCCAAGCTCGAACTCTACGGCGAGACCCTGTTCGTCGTCATGAAGACCGCGGTCCTGGTGGACGAGCATGTGGCCATGGGCGAAACCAGTTTTTTCATAGGTCGCGGCTATGTCATCACGGTGCGGCACGGTCCCTCGCAGAGTTATGCCGAAGTGCGCGCTCGGTGCGAAAACACGCCGGAGAGCTTCAAGAAGGGCGAGGATTTCATCCTCTATGCCCTGATGGATTTCATTGTCGATCGGTACTTCCCGATCGTCGACGCGCTGGAGGATTCGATCGAGCAGCTTGAAGAGGTGGTGCTGGACGGCGATAGCACCATGGGCGTGCTGGAGGAGATCGCGACCCTGCGTCACGATCTGCTGGCGATGCGTCATGCCGTGGCGCCCTTGCCCGAAGTCTGCCAGCGGCTGATGCGCTATGACATGGCGATGGTGGACCGCAACACGCATCCCTATTTCCGCGACGTTTTCGACCACAGCACAATCCTGCTCGACCGTATCGAGACGCTGCGCGAGATGCTGAAGACGGTGGTGGATTCGAAAATGCTGATGAGCGCCATGAAGCAGAACGAGGTCATGCGCCAGCTGGCTGCCTGGGCCGCGATGCTGGCCGTACCCACGGCGATTGCCGGAATCTATGGCATGAACTTCGCGCATATGCCGGAGCTCGACTGGCAATACGGCTATTTTGCAGTGCTGGGGGCGATTGGCGCCATCTGCGGCGTGTTGTTCTGGCGCTTCAAGAAATCGGGGTGGCTCTAGAGCACGCGGCCGGGAAAGGGATTGTGTCCCTCCCGGTCCTCGATTTCGACCACCCAGAGATCCGGGTCGCGCTGCACCTGACGACCGATATAGGTATCCGCCTCAATCTCACTCAGCAGTGCGCCGCCCTGTACCTGGAGCCAGGCCACCTCGCCTTCGGTATCGCGGGTCTGCGTCAGGACCCTGCAGCCCGGCCCCAGCAGATTGAGCTTGACGATGATGGCGCCGCCCCAGGCATCACCCCGATGCGCGACGGTCGCCGTCAGGCCGCGGGAGAAGCACTGGCGGATATGGGCCTGGACAAAAAGCTCGGCGGCAAGGCGCTCGGTCACCTGGCCTGTGCCTTCAGTGCTGCCGCGCGCAGATCGCTGAGCGAGGCCTTGGGCGTGATCGCTTCGGGATCCAGGCGCAACTCGAGCAGGGCCGGCCGGCCGGCGGCGAGTGCCCGTTCGAAGGCCGGCGCGAAATCGGCCGTCTTCTCGACCAGCTCGGCATGGGCGCCATAGGCCTTGCCCAGCGCCACGAAGTCGGGATTGTGCAGTTCGGTACCGCTGACCCGGCCGGGATAGGTCTTTTCCTGATGCATGCGGATGGTGCCGTACATGCCGTTGTTGATCACCAGGAAGATGGCGTTGGCGCCGTACTGCACAGCGGTTGCCAGTTCCTGGCCGTTCATCATGAAGCAGCCATCGCCGTTGAAGGAGACCACAATCCGCTCCGGTGCCGCCAGCTTGGCTGCGACCGCCGCAGGAACCCCATAGCCCATCGACCCGTTGGTGGGACCGAGCTGCGAGCGGAACTGCCGGTACTGATAGAAGCGGTGGCTCCAGGTGGCGTAATTGCCGGCGCCGTTGGTCAGGATC
Organism: Rhodospirillaceae bacterium; assembly: GCA_016794165.1. GTDB lineage: Bacteria > Pseudomonadota > Alphaproteobacteria > Dongiales > Dongiaceae > Dongia. The sequence continues at coordinate 5,773 of JAEUKV010000134.1, read as the reverse complement.
GCATCGGCGGGCAGGCGCTGGCGCAACCAGGTCATGATTTCGCCCATCTGCAATGGACCGGGGATCGTCACCTGCTGGATGCTTTCCAGGTAGTCCGCCCGCGCTGCCGCGGTCCATGCATCCCAGGCCATGTGATCGATCCGCTCCAACCCTGACAGCGCCCGGGCGAAGGCTGCCATGCCGCTGTTGATCGGCAGCGTCGCCTGATAGACGCGGCCGAGTTCCTCGGCGCTGGCATGAACGTGAACCAGTTTCTGCGCCGGCACGGGAATGTCGATGAGCGTGTAGCCCGACGTGGTCATCTCGCCCAGCCGGGCACCGATGGTGATCAGCAGGTCGCAATCCCGAATGCGTTGGGCCAGTTTCGGCGCGATACCGATACCGACATCGCCGACATAATTGGCGTGGGTGTTGTCGAACAGGTCCTGGCAGCGGAAGGCGCAGCCCACCGGCAGATTGGCGCGCTCGGCGAAGACCTTGATGTCGGCAACCGCGCCGGCATCCCAGCCACCCCCGCCCAGGATGACGAGCGGCCGTTTTGCCCCGGCGAGAAGCCGGCTGAAGGCGGCCATGTCCTCCGCGCCCGGATGACCGCGGCTCACCTTGTAGGGACCCGCATCGGCGGTTTCTACCACGTCGGTCAGCATGTCCTCGGGCAGGGCGAGAACCACCGGGCCCGGACGGCCATTGACGGCACGGTGGAAGGCCTGGCTGACCAATTCCGGAATGCGCCTCGCGTCGTCGATCTCGGCCACCCATTTCACCATGGGTCCGTACATGCGGCGGAAATCGATCTCCTGGAACGCCTCGCGCTCGACCTGGTCGCGGGCCACCTGGCCGATGAACAGGATCATCGGCGTCGAATCCTGGAAGGCGGTATGAACGCCGATCGAGGCGTTGGTCGCGCCCGGTCCTCGGGTTACGAAGCAGATGCCGGGCCTTCCGGTCAGCTTGCCATAGGCCTCGGCCATATAGGCGGCGCCGCCTTCCTGGCGGCAGACGATCAGCTTGACCTGGTTCTGCGAGTCATGGAGCGCATCGAGCGCTGCGAGATAGCTCTCCCCGGGCACGCAGAAGGCCGTGTCCACGCCATGCGCGATCAAGGCATCGATCAGGATCCGGCCGCCGTTGCGCGGCATCACAATTTTGGTCATCAACGCACCCGCCTGAATTGTCCGTTTCGTCGTGTAGGGCCTAGCGTCTTTGCCCGGCTCTTGGCAAGGGCCTGGCAGGCCCTAAAGCGGTGGCCGCCGATCCGCCCAGGGCTGGAACTGCTCGACGGCGGCACCCAGGCCGAGCACGCCGCGATCATCGTGCCGGCGTCCGATGATCTGGAACCCGATCGGCAGCCCGCCGCTGGTGAAGCCGGCCGGGATTGAGAGGGCCGGGCAGGGGCTAAGGAAATTCCAGACCGCGGTGAAGTCGAGGGTGCGGTAGCGGCCGTCCGGGTCGATCCGGTAGTAGTCATGATCGGCGGCGCCGATGGGCGCAGCCGGCTGGCACATGGTCCCGGTGATGATGGCCTCGTTGCGGGCGAGGATCGGCTGCACCTGCTGCCACATGCGCGTGCGGTCGATCTCGATCTGCTTGAACGCCACCGCGTTCATGGCCAGACCCGCATCTATCAGGGCGACAACATTGGGGTCCATCTTCTCGCGGTAGTCCTTGAGGACGTGGCCGAAGAAAGTGGCAAGATAGACACCCCAATGCTTGAGCCAGAGGTCGTCCTCGAACTTGCCCCAGCCCAGGGTGACTTCCTCGACGATGGCACCGGCGGCGGCGAGTTTCTCTGCAGTGGCGCGGATCGCTGCCTCGACTTCCGGATCCCAGACGCGGCGGTCGCTGTCGAGCAGCAGCGCGAGGCGCCTGCCGGCAAGGGCGCCGTTCAGTGGCGCCGTGAAATCCAGCGCCGTCGTCAGCGACTGGATGTCGCGCTCGTCCGGCCCCTGTGTTGCCTGCATGAACAGGCAGACATCGCCGATGCTGCGCGCCAGCGGCCCGAAATGCGAGATCTGGTCGAACTGGCTGGGCAGGATCGTGAAAGGGATTCTGCCGAAACTGGGCTTCAGGCCGACGATGCCGGAAAAGCTTGCCGGAATGCGCACGGAACCACCCATGTCCGACCCTTCCGCGAGCGGCACGCAGCCACTGGCTACAGCGGCGCCGGACCCGCCCGACGAGCCACCCGGGGTGCGGCTAAGGTCCCATGGGTTACGGGTGACGCCCCAGAGAGGGCTTTCTGTAAAGCTGGAGTAGGCGAATTCCGGCGTCGTGGTCTTGCCGATCAGGATGCCGCCGGCGGCTGCCAGGGCCTCGGCGATCGGGGCGTCGGCATCGGGGACCCAGTGCTCATAGGCGAAGGAGCCGAGCGTGGTGCGCTTGCCCTTGGTCGGTGTCAGGTCCTTGAGCGCGTAGGGGATGCCATGCAGCGGCCCCCGGAACTTTCCGGCCTTCGCCTCGGTCGCCAGTTGCTGGGCAAGGGCCCGGGCCTCGTCGGGATAGACGAAGCAGAAACAATTCAGTGTCGGATTGACGTCGGCAATCCGTGCCAGCGCATTCTCGACCACGGTCTCGGGTGACAGCGTTCCGGCACGAATGCGGGCGGCAAGTTCAGTCGCGGGCGTGAAGCAGAGGTCGAGATCGGTCACAATGAACATCCATGTCAGGGGAAGGGCAGCCGACGCAGCTGGCGCGCGAGGACCAAGACGAGGCCCATATCGATGATCAGGATCGTTGCCAGCAGAGAATGATAGAGCGGCGACGCATTCTGGGCGACACCTGAGAACAGGACCCCCGGCAGCAGGCCGGTATCGCCGGCCAGGGCGTTGCCAAGGTAGAAATCGCCCAGCGACAGCACAAACGCCAGCAGAGCGCCGATGGCGAGATAGGGGCGCAGGACCGGCCAACTCAGGCGACGGAAGATGGTTCCTTCGCTGGCGCCGGTTTCGAGGGCCATCAACCGCCAGGCCGGATCGACGCGCTTCCAGCCGAGGCAGAGTACGCCAGCCACCAGCGGCGCTGCGACCGCCGCCTGAGAAAGTGACACCAGTCCAAGGCCCAGCGCGCTGCCGCCCCATTGCGCGAGCTTGAGGCAGGCAAGAAGGAAGAGCGCGCCGAGACCGAACCTTGGGAGCAGGAACGGCAAGGCCGAGAGCAGAATGAGCGCACCGCGCTGCTGCGCGAACCATGCGCGCCAGAGCAGGGAGAGCCCCAGTCCCCATGCGCTGGCCAGCAGGGCGACACCGATGGCGACCAGTGGGGTACGAGTCAACGCCGGAACGATGTCAACCTCCTGGCCAAGTGCGGCCAGCATCTGACCAAGGTCGGCGACCAGAAAGATGCCCAGCGTGTAATAGAGGCCGAGACCGAAGATCGCCAGCATCGGCAACAGCAGGAACAGGAACGCCGCGATGCCCAGGAGAAACAACATGCCCGCCGCCCAGCGTGGCTGCCGGCGCGTCATGACCGCCTCCTGGCCGAGAGCACCAGAAGCAGCAGGGGAAAGGTGGCGGCCAGGAGCAGCAGGATCAGCATGGTGCTGGCATATGGCCAGCCCACCTCGCTTTCCATGGCGCGTTGCAGCCATTCGGTGGCCTGTTCGAACATGCCGCTGCCAAGCAGGCGCGGCTCCAGAAAATTGCCCGTGGCACCGCAGAACACGATTGCCAGCACGAGGCTGCTCCAGGGCTGCGACTGAGGCCACAGGATGCGCCGCATCAGGCTGATACTCGACGCCCCGCATTCCCTTGCCGCCGCGACGAACTCAGCGGGTACCCGGGCAAAGCCGATCGCCAGCAGGATGGCCGCCGCCGGCAGCCAGGCATGGATGCCAGCCACCAGTTCGGCGGCGAGGCTGCCCTGCAAGGCGTCAGGCATCAGGCGAAAGAGCGTCGTCGTCTTGATCACCTGCATCCAGCCCAGAATGCGCAGGCCAGGATCGAGAAACCAGGACATCAGGAGGAAGGCGAGGGCGAAGCGCCCGGCACGGCCGCGACGCACGGCGATCAGGTAGGCGAACGGAATCGCCAGCAATGTACTCAATGCGGCGATCAGGGCGCCCAGGACCGCGCTGTAAGCGAGGGCGAAGCCGGCTTCCTGCGACACCAGGATCGTTCGCCACGAGGCGAGGCTCCAATCCGCTTGCCCGCGCGGATCCTGCAGGCTCATCCAGATCACCAACCCGAGTGGTGCGCCAATGACGCCGATCTGAGCGGCGGCGCCGAGATAGGCCAGCGCCGATCCCATGCCCCGCGGCATACCAGCGCGCGACGCCGGCATGTTCAACCCGTCACCGGCAAGAGGAAGATGTCGCCGCGATTCCAGCCCAGGGTGACGGCACGTCCCGGCTCAAGCGGTGTTGGCGCCGGCAGGGGAATGTCGGCCAATAGATCCTGCGGGAAACTCTCCGGTGTCACCCGGATACGGGCGCCATTTGCTTCCGGCATTACGTCGGCGATGGTGCCGTCGACCAGAATGTCGAAGCGTCGAATGCCAAGAAAGAGCCGCACGGCCAATGGGCGGACCAACATCAGGGCCGGGCCCGATTCGATGCCGATGGGCGTGCGTTCGCGCGGCAACGCGGCGGTTCCGCCCCGCAAGGCGGTGCCTATCAGCACAGTCTTGCCATCGCGGGTATCGACATCGACGGGAATGAGGTTGCAGGGTCCGGCCAACCTGGCGATCGCGACACTGACCGGCCGCGCGTAGATCTGATCCGCGCTGCCCGACTGAACCTCGCTGCCATCGATCACGACACTCATACTGTCGGACAGGGTCATCGCCTCCCCGAGGTCATCGCTCACCAACAGAGTGGTGATGGCGAAGCGCCGCTGCAGGCGCCGCAACTCGGGCAGTAGACTGCGGCGCAGCGGCAATGGCAGGGCATTGAGCGGGCGCTCGAGAATCAGAACCTCCGGCTCGGCGACCAGGGCGCGCGCGAGTGCCACGCGCAGGCGGATTTCCGGCGAAAGTGCGGCTGGCAGCTTCGCGAGCGCCTCATGAGGGATGCCAACATCGGCCGCAACCTGCTCGACACGTCTGCCGATCTCATTGACGTCGAGTCTGCGCTGCTCGAGGGGAAAGGCAATGTTGGCAAAGGCGCTGAAGTGCGGAAACAGTGCCAGTTCGGTACGCACCGACATCACGCCGCGCTCTCCCGGGCGCCGCAATGCCACGTCCTTGCCGTCAATTAGAATGCGCCCGTGGCGCGGGCGCTCGAAGCCGCTCATGGCATCGGCGATGGAGCGGCAGGCATTGCCGTCCGGCGCCACCAATGCCAGCAATTTTCCCTGCGCGACGGTGGCGGAATAACCGCCCAGTGCCGGCCTGGCGTCGGAGCCGACCACGATATCCTGAAGAACAAGGTGCGCCGGCGCTGTCACAATCGGCCGTCCCTTCGGGAAGGTGTTCGCATACCGATCAATGGTGTGCTTCGTGCAGCATGGTCTCGCGCAGGCCCGTTTGATAGGCGAGACCCGCAGGCGTCAGGATACAGGCCCTGGGGAACATCGACTGGATCAACCCCCGGCGCTCCAGCGCGGCCCAGGCAGCCTGGTTGGTGAGCCCCGTGGCATCGCGGGCTGCCAGCACCCAGGGGCCGAGATGGAAATGGTCGCCATGGGCGTGGGGCAGCCGCTGGATGAGCACGTGCCCCTCGGCTTCCGCCGGTACGGCATAGCCTTCGAGACTGGCGAGTGCCTGGAACAGGGTCAGGGTTTTCAGCTGCAGGGCATTGAGATTGAGTGGGTTTTTCTTGGGCGCCATGACGGGATCC
>JAEUKV010000129.1 GCA_016794165.1 Rhodospirillaceae bacterium | reverse complement strand
CCAGGCATTGGCCTGCATTTCCGCATCCAGCTGGCCGGGCCCCCAGCCGGCATAGCCGAGCGCCAGCAGCGACCGCCGGGGGCCGTGGCCCTCGGCGATGTCCCTGAGGATGTCGAGGGTGGCGGTGAGGCCGACCTCGCCACCCACTTGCAGCGTCGCCTCGTCGATATAATCGGTCGAATGCAGCACGAAGCCGCGGCCGGTCTCGACCGGCCCGCCGGAACGAATGCGGATATGTTCGGCATCCTGCACCGAATCGATGCCGAGCTGGGAGAGGAGGTCGGGGAAGGTGAGGGCGCCCACCAGGCGGTTGAGCACCAGCCCCATGGCGCCGTCGTCGGTATGGGCGCAGAGATAGATAACCGTACGGGTGAAGCGGGCATCGCGCATCTGGGGCATGGCGACCAGAAGCTGGCCAGACATGAAGCCCTGATGCATGAAACCTTGATGTAACGGTCCCTTGTTCATTGCTACCATCCGCTCTGACGCCCCACGATCCAGAACAATCGGGCGGCGAAGTGACGCAGGCAGACCGGCACGAAGTCGTGACGGCTGACCCCGTGTAACAAGGGTATAATCGGCGCCGAAAGTTGGCAAATGGTGAATCGCATCGCAGATATCACAAGAGTGGGATGGCGCGGCCATATTCTGGCGGCGGCGGCCCTGCTGGGCTTGGCGCAGGGTCTCGTCGCCGGGCCGGCCATGGCCGCCGAGTCGGCCCGCACGGATCAGACTGCGGTGCGCCTCATCTCCGCCGTCACGGCGACCGGCGACGAGTCGGTGCTGCCCTTCGGCGTCGAGATCGCATTGCAGCCCGGCTGGAAGACCTATTGGCGCAGTCCCGGCGACGCCGGATTTCCGCCGGACGTCGATATCGCCGGCTCGGAGAATGTGGCGGCGGCGACCTTGTCCTTTCCGGTGCCACATCGCTTCGAACTCTTCGGCCTGCAGACCTTCGGCTATGGTGAAAGGGTGGTGTTTCCCCTCGCCGTGACGCCGCAACGACCGGGGGCGCCGGTGACCCTGAAGGCGCGCCTGCGCTATCTGGTATGCGAGCAGATCTGCATTCCCTATGAACACAATCTCGCGCTCGACCTCCCGGCCGGGACGCCGGCCCTGAGCGAGGATGCGGCATTGCTGAGCGCTGCCGAGGCACTGGTGCCCGACGACGGCGCCCGCGCACGCTTCAAGATCGCTACCATGCACATCGAGGATGAACGGCTGCTGGTCGAGGCGGTGAGCGAGGGCGCACCCTTCGTCGCTCCCGATCTTCTGGTCGAGGCACCGAACGGCCTGTTCTTCGGCAAGCCCGATGTCACGCTCACCCTGGGTGCGCAGCGGGTGCGCCTGGAACTCCCCATCGAGCGATTCGGCGATGCGCCGGATCCGGCCACCAGTGAACTCACTTTCACGTTCATCGATGGCGATCGCGGCCTTGAGCAGCGTGTGGTCCCAGCCAGCTTCGTGGTGATCGCGGACGCCGGGGCGACCACGCTGCCGCGGATCTGGCCGATGCTGCTGGTGGCGTGGCTGGGCGGCCTCATTCTCAATGTGATGCCCTGCGTCCTGCCGGTCCTGGTGCTCAAGCTCACCGGCGTGCTGGAAAGGGCGGGTGCCGCCCGGCGCGAAATGCGGGCGAGCTTCCTGGCCAGTGCCGCCGGCATCGTCAGCGCCTTCCTGCTGCTGGGCGCGGTCCTCATCGGGCTCAAGCTCGGCGGGCAGGGAATCGGCTGGGGCATCCAGTTCCAGCAGCCGGTCTTTCTCGGCCTGCTGGCGGCGATCTGCCTGATCTTCGCCGCCAATATCTGGGGCTGGTTCCAGGTCCCGGTGCCGGCCTTCGCCGGCGGGATCGCGACGGCGGCGGATGCCGCGCAGTCCCGGCGGCCGCGCCGGGCGGCCTTTCTGCAGGGGGTGCTGGCCACCGTCCTGGCAACACCCTGTTCGGCGCCCTTCGTCGGCTCGGCGGTGGGATTCGCCCTGGCCCAGGGGCCGGGCGAAATTGCCGCCATCTTTCTCGCCCTCGGTCTTGGCCTCGCCACGCCATACATTGCCATCGCAGCCTTCCCGGCGCTGGTCGCCTGGCTGCCGAAGCCGGGCCGCTGGATGCTGTGGCTGAAGCGGGTGCTGGGGCTGTCGCTCGCCGGCACCGCCCTCTGGCTGCTTTTCGTGCTGGCGCAGCAGGTGGGGCTGCTGCAGCCGGGAAAGAAGGATGACGGCATCGGCTGGGTCGCCTTCGACGCCGGGGCAATTCCGGGGCGCGTGGCGGCGGGCGAGGTGGTGTTCGTCGACGTCACCGCGGAATGGTGTCTTACCTGCCGGGCCAACAAGGAATTCGTGCTGAAGCGCGATCCCGTCCTGGCGGCGCTCACTGCCGAGGGCGTGACGCCGATGCTGGCTGACTGGACCAACCCGGACCCCGCCATCAGCGCCTATCTGGCCGGATTCGGGCGTTATGGCATTCCCATGAACGTGGTCTATGGGCCGGGGGCGCCGCAGGGAATCGCTCTGCCAGAATTATTGTCTGCCGAGGCCGTGCTCGACGCCCTGGCAGCGGCCAAATAACCGCACCCATTCAACTGGCATTGGCGGCTTGGCAAAGCGTGCCGGCAAAGCCTATATCTAAACCCGATCATCCCATCTGGCCCGGTCGAGAGCGATGTGACGTGAACCATCGGGCGCCGGGAAACAATGGAAAGGACACGCTCATGACCATCAAAGTTGGCGACAAGATTCCCTCGGTATCCCTGAAGACGATGGACAAGGACGGCATGCAGACCCTGTCGACCGACGACATCTTCAAGGGCAAGAAGGTCGTGCTGTTCGCCCTTCCCGGCGCGTTCACGCCGACCTGCTCGGCCAAGCACCTGCCGGGCTTCGTGCAGAACGCGGCCGCCCTCAAGGGCAAGGGCGTCGACACCATCGCCTGCCTCTCGGTCAATGATGCCTTTGTCATGGATGCCTGGGGCAAGTCACAGAATGTCGGCGACAACGTCCTGATGCTGGCCGACGGCAATGCCGATTTCTCCAAGGCCGTTGGCCTCACCATGGACGGTACTGGCTATGGCATGGGCACCCGCGCCAGCCGCTATGCCATGGTGGTCGACAATGGCGTGGTGAAGGCCCTCAATGTCGAGGCGCCGGGCGCCTTTGAGGTTTCCAGCGCCGAAGCGGTGCTCAAGGTCCTCTGAGTTATTGAGACATGCGTGGCGGGCGGCGGCACGAGTCGCCGCCCGTTTTGATTCGTGACTGACCTGGTACCCGGGGGATGTCGGCAATCGTGAGTGGGGATGGTACGCAAGCGGCGATCGACCCGGCCCTGGAAATCCTGCGCCGGGTCTATGGCCACGACGCCTTTCGTGGCCCGCAGGCGGCGATCATCGATCATGTGGTGAAGGGCGGCGATGCGCTGGTGCTCATGCCGACCGGTGGCGGCAAGTCGGTCTGTTACCAGATACCCGCCCTGCTGCGCGACGGCGTGGCGATCATCGTCTCGCCGCTCATCGCCCTGATGCAGGACCAGGTGGCCGCCCTGCAGCAGATGGGGGTGGCGGCGGAATGCCTCAACTCGGCACTCTCCCTCGACGAGATGCGGGTGATCGAGAACCGCATGCGCCAGGGCAAGTTGAAGCTGCTCTACGTGGCGCCGGAGCGGCTGCTGACGCCCTTCTTTCTCAACCTGCTGCGGCAGGTGAGGATCGCCCTTTTCGCGATCGACGAGGCCCATTGCGTCTCGCAATGGGGCCATGACTTCCGACCCGAATACATCCAGCTTTCGGCGCTCCATGAACAATTCCCCGCCGTGCCGCGCATCGCCCTGACGGCGACCGCCGACCGCGAGACACGTGCCGAGATCCGTGAGCGTCTGGCGCTGGAGGACGCGGAGGTCTATCTGACCTCCTTCGACCGACCCAATATCCGCTACCGCGTGGTCGAGCGGAACGATGCCAAGAAGCAGCTGCTGGCGCTGATCGAAGGCGAGCAGAAGGGTGAGGCCGGCATCGTCTATTGCCAGTCCAGAAAGCGCGTCGACGAGGTGGCGGCCTGGCTCAGTGCGCGCGGCATTCCGGCCCTGCCCTACCATGCCGGCATGGACCAGGCGCAGCGCGCCCGCAACCAGCATCGGTTTCTCAACGAGGACGGCATCGTGATGGTGGCGACCATCGCCTTCGGCATGGGAATCGACAAGCCGGATGTGCGCTTCGTGGCGCATCTCGACCTGCCATCCTCGATTGAGGCCTATTACCAGGAAACGGGACGTGCGGGGCGCGACGGCGCGCCGGCAGAGGCCTGGCTCGCCTTCGGTCTGCAGGACGTCGTGCTGCTGCGTCGGCGGATCGAGGAGTCGGACCTCACGGAACAGCGCAAGGTGGTGAGCCGGCGCAAGCTCGATGCCCTCCTTGCCTTCTGCGAGGCGACCGATTGCCGGCGGATGGCCTTGCTGCGCTATCTCGGCGAGGACTCCCAGCCTTGCGGGAACTGCGACATCTGCCTGGAGCCGGGAGAGACCTGGGATGCGACGCTGCCGGCGCAGAAGCTGCTCTCCGCCTGCTGGCGCACCGGCCAGCGCTTCGGTGTGGCCCATGTGATCGACGTCCTGAAGGGAAATGCCACCGAGAAAGTGACGCGCTTCGGCCACGACCAGCTGCCCGTCTTCGGCCTGGGCTCGGAGCTGGACGTCCAGGGCTGGAAGAGCCTCGCCCGGCAGCTGCTCTCGCTGGGCTATCTCTTCGTCCAGAACGACGAATTCAATACGCTGGGTGTGGCCGAACAGGCGCGGCCGCTGTTGAAGGGCGAGACGCAATTGATGCTGCGGCGGCCCACGGTTTCGCTGGGCAGGCGCGACCGGCGGCGCAAGGATCCCTTGCTGGCGGCCAGCCTCGGCGATGTCGATGCCAAGCTGTTCGAGGCCCTGCGCGCGCGGCGCCGCGATCTCGCCAGCGCGCAGAAAGTGCCGCCCTATGTCATCTTCCACGATGCCACCCTGCGCGAGATCGCCCAGCGGCGGCCGCAGGATCTCGATGCCTTCCTCGCCATCCCGGGCATCGGCGAACGCAAGCTAAAACGCTACGGCGCCGATTTCCTCGAGGTACTGGCGGCATATCGGTAGGTCTGCATTGTGCCGATGACCGATTCGTCTCCCAACCGCTCAACCGCACTTGGCCTGCTGGTCTCGACCGGGTTCCTGATCGGCGTCGGATTCCCGCTGGGCAAGCTCGCCCATGGTGCCGGGATTTCGCCGCCGGCCTGGTCGTTCGCCATTTCGGGTGGCGGCGCGCTGGTGATACTTGGCTTTATCCTGGCGCGACGAATCCGGGTCGCCTGGG
>JAEUKV010000124.1 GCA_016794165.1 Rhodospirillaceae bacterium | reverse complement strand
GGCGAGGTCGGCCTCACCGCCACCCTCGACATCCTCAGGGACATCGCCGAGGGCCACGGCCCCCGGCGGTCGCTGCTGGCGCTCGGCTATGCCGGCTGGGGGCCCGGCCAGCTGGATGCGGAAATGCAGGCCAATGCCTGGCTCAACGTCCCCGCCGACGAGGAACTGATCTTCGACGACGACCTCAACGACAAATGGGAACGCTGCATCGGCAAGCTCGGCGCCAACCTCACCGCGCTCTCCGGCGATATCGGCCACGCCTGAACTTCGGCCAGGCCAGCGCGCCGCTCAGCCGACTTCGAAGACCGGCCGCCCCGGAATATCCGCCCCGGCCACGAAATCCTCGGCCAGCAATTGGTGGCAGACATGGTCGCGCCATTGTCCGCCGATCTTGAGATAGGCTGGAGCCAGGCCGATTTCCAGAAAGCCCATCCGCGCCAGCAGGGCCCGGCTGCGGCGGTTCTCGGGAATGCAGGCGGCGTCGATGCGATGCAGGCCAAGTCCGCCTTGCCGGCTCTCGCCGCCGTGAAATACCTCGGCCGGATCGTTCTCGAACCCCGCAAAGGCATGGGGCAGCAGCAAGGCCAGCGCCTCGCGCATCAGCCCCTGGCCGGCATGCGCCTCTCCCATCCAGTAGCCGAGACTGGCCGATTGTGCCGAGAGGCGCCGCACGTTGTTGAGATTGATGCCGCCCAGCACGGCGCCGCGCGGCGCGGCCACGCCGCCGGCACCGCTGGCGATGAGATGAAAGGCGTAACCCTGGTCGCTATTCCACTCGTGCGCCATGCGGCTGACGCGGGCACGATAGGTACGGCGCGACAATGCCTCGGCACCCCAGAGGGGTTCCCACGGCTGCAGGAAGGCGCGGCTGGCGCGGCGCAATTCAGCCCAGGAATCGAAATCGGCGAGCAGCGGTGGGCGCAGCATCAGCCTCGCCCCGACCAGCGGTGGCGGCAAGGGTCGGTATCGCGGCTCGAACAGGAACATCGAGGGCCCTCGCAGCGCGCCGGCAGACAGCCCTAGAGTGTAAGGCGCGACCGCAGAGATGCAAGATCCATTACCCGCCCCACCGGCCCCATAGCGGTCAGCGTGGGGCTGCTTGCGATCAGGCGCCGGGCCACGCGGGCGAGATCGTCGATGGTGACCGCATCGACCTTGCTCACGATCTCGGCCGGGGGAATTGGCCGGTTGTGGATCAGGATCTGGGCGGCCAGCTGTTCGCAGCGCGCGCTGGTCTTTTCCCGCGACATCAGGATCCCGGCCTTGAGCTGCGCGGCGGCGCGGCGCAGCTCCTCTTCGGAAATGTCCTCAGGCAGTTTCAACAACTCGTCGCACACGATCGGCAGCAATTCGCCCGCCTCGCTCTCCCCGGTGCCGGCATAGATGCCGAACAGCCCCGCATCTGACCAGGCGCTGGCGAAGGAATGGATGCCGTAGACCAGGCCGCGCTTCTCGCGCACTTCCTGGAACAGGCGCGAGGACATGCCACCGCCGAAGACCTGCGACAGCACAGCGCTGGCGTAATAGTCCGGGTCGTGGATGCCGATGCCGTCGAAGCCCAGCACCACATGCACCTGTTCGAGTTCGCGGCTGAGGCGCTGCTCGCCGCCCTGATAGCGTGCCGGCTCGTGAATTTCGCCACCACCCGGCGGCAGATGATCGAAGGCCCGCATGGCGAGGTCGACCAGGCGCGCGTGATCAATCCGGCCAGAGGCCGCAAGCACCATGTTGCCCGGCCGATAGCGGCTGCGCTGATAGGCGGCGATCGCCTCGGCCTTCAACTCGGCGATGATCTCCGCCTTGCCGAGCACCGGGCGCCCCATGCTCTGGGCGGGAAACGCGGTCTCCTGGAAGTGATCGAAGACGATGTCGTCCGGCGTGTCCTCCGCCTGGCCGATTTCCTGGATGATGACGCCGCGCTCGCGCTCCAGCTCCTCGGCATCATAGGTCGAATGCTGCAGAATATCGGCGATGAGGTCGAGAGCGAGCGCCGTGTCGTCGGCCAGCACCTTGGCGTAATAGGCGGTCTGCTCGCGCCCGGTATAGGCATTGAGCACGCCGCCCACATTTTCGATCTCGACCGCGATATCCCGGGCCGAGCGCCGCGCCGTACCCTTGAAGGCCATGTGTTCGAGAAGATGCGAGACGCCGTTCTCCGCCGCCGCCTCGTGCCGCGTGCCGATCCCCACCCAAACCCCCAGCGAAACCGTCTCGACCGAGTCCATGCGGTCGCTGGCAATGCGGAAGCCGTTGTCGAGGGTGGTGATCTCGACGCTGCCATAGGGTGTCTGGGCGGTGGGTGGGATCATGTTCACGGATATGGGTGACCTTGCCTGAAATTGCGAGCGCGAGATTTGGTTAGCGGTTGTGGCCGAGCCGGGTATGGGCAAGGACGAATTCCTGCACCTTGCCGAGATCCTTGGGCAGTTCGGTCAGTCGTTCCTTGCGGCTGAGCAGATCGGCCAGATGCGCAGGCAGGGCGGGGCGAATCCCGGTCGCCTGCTCGACGGCATCGGGGAACTTGGCGGCATGCGCCGTCGCGAGGGCGATGGTCGGCGTGGCGGGATGCTTGCCCCCCTTGCGCGCCGCCAGCGCCGCCACGATGCCGATCGCCGAATGCGGATCGACCAGCATGCCGGTGAGGCGATGCACCTCGCGCATGGCGGTGAGGGTCTGGCGATCGTCCAGACGATGCGCGCGGAAGGATCTCCGCATCCTGGCCCATCCGGCCGCGGGTGCGGCAAACTTCCCCGTCTTGCGGAAGTCCTGCATCGCCGCGGCGAGCTTGTCGCCCCGGCGGTTGAAGAGATCGAACAGCAGGCGTTCGAGATTGCTGGAGACCTGGATGTCCATCGAGGGCGATAGCGAGGGTACCACCTTGGCCATTTTCATGGCGCCGGTGGTGAAGAAACGCGTCAGGACATCGTTGCGGTTGGAGCCGACGATCAGCTGCTCGATGGGCAGGCCCATCGCCTTGGCCGCATAACCGGCATAGACATTGCCGAAATTTCCCGACGGCACGGCGAAGTTGACCGCGCGGTGCGGCGCCCCCAGCGCCACGGCGCCGGTCACGTAGTAGACGATCTGCGCCATCACCCGCGCCCAGTTGATCGAATTCACCGCCGCCATGTTGACCCGGTCGCGGAAGGCGGCGTCGTTGAACATGGCCTTGACCATGTCCTGGCAATCGTCGAACGAGCCGTCGATGGCGATGTTGTAGACGTTGCCGGCATCGATCGTGGTCATCTGCCGTCGCTGCACCTCGGAGACGCGGCCCTTCGGGTGCAGAATGAAGATATCGATGGCGGCACGGTCGCGGCAGGCCTCGAGGGCGGCCGAGCCGGTATCGCCCGAAGTGGCGCCGATCACTGTGATGCGCTCGCCGCGCGCCTTCAATACCCGGTCGTAGAGCTGGCCGAGCAGCTGCAGGGCCACGTCCTTGAAGGCGAGTGTCGGGCCATGGAAGAGTTCCATCAGCCACAGGCCCTCGTCGACCTGGGTCAATGGTGTCACCGCCTGGTGCCGGAAGGTGCCATAGGCGCTGGCGATGGCGGCCTCGAGATCGGCGGCTTTGAGGGCGCTGCCAATGAAGGGGCGCATCACGGCCGCAGCCACCTCCTGATAGGGGCGGCCGGCGAATTTTGCGATCCTGCCGGGGCTGAGTTGCGGCCAGCTCTCGGGCACATAGAGACCACCGTCGCGGGCGAGCCCGGTAAGCAGGGTCGCCTCGAAGTTGAGCTTCGGAGCCTGGCCGCGTGTGCTGATGTAACGCAAGGAAAACCTCATCCGGAACTGTTTCGCCCACCCGGCGCGGGACCGGGGCAGGCCGCCCATTTCCTGTCAACGGGCGGCCTCAAATTAGGGGCGATACCGCCCCCTGACAAGCAGGGGTCGGCCCCGGGGCAGCCCTGCGGCCTTGCAAAATAGTCATGGGGCGCGACATTGGGCGCTGCCGCCCTTCAGGCGGTGCTGTGCGCCGTCTCGAGGCTGCGCAGCCGCGCCGCCGGAAAGGTCACGGTGACAGTCGAGCCCACCCCGATCGCGCTTTCGATGCTGATCGCCCCGCCATGCATCGCCGCCAGCTTCTGCGAGATGGCGAGGCCGAGGCCGGTTCCCTCTCGCTTGTGGCGAAAGTCGACCCCGCTGCCCTGGAAGAACGGCTCGAATATCCGACTTACGGTTTCGGGCGACATGCCGATGCCGGTGTCGCTGACCGCGATTGTCAGGTCGCCCTCGGCATCCTTTCGCAGCCGCACCGACACCACGCCACCGCTCAGGCTGAACTTGATCGCATTGGTGATCAGGTTGAGCAGGATCTGCCGCACCGCCCGCTGGTCGCCGTGGAAGCCGAATTCCTTCATGGGGTTGTCTACTTCGACCCGCACGCCGCGGCGTTTCGCGAGTGGTTCGGTAAAGCGCACGGTACTGGCCAGCAGCTGCACAAGATCGCCCAACTCCTCGTTCAGCTCAAAGCGACCTGCCTCGATCTTCGACATGTCGAGGATGTCGTTGATGAGCTGCAGCAGATGCTGGCCCGACGCCATGATGTCGCCGATATGCTCGCGCTGCTTCTCGGTCAGATTGCCGAAGGATTCCGAGTTCAGCACCTCGGCAAAGCCGATGATCGAATTCATCGGCGTCCGCAGCTCATGGCTCATGGTGGCGAGGAAGCTCGATTTGGCCCGGTTCGCCGCCTCCGCCTGGTCGCGCGCCACTTCCAGCTCGCGCTCGCGCTCGGCGAGGGCCAACTCGCGGCTTTTCAACACGGTGACGTCGGTCATCATGCCGCGCAGTTCCAGCGAGCCATCGGCCTTGCGGTCGATGCGAAAGAGGTCGCGGATCCAGACCGGCGATCCATCCTTGTGCACCAGGCGGTATTCCCATTCGTAGTCACGCTCAAGCTGCAGGTCCCTGCCGTCGATCGCCGCCATGCGCGGCAGGTCCTCGGGATGCATGAAGCGAAACCATGCCTTTGGTTCGTTCCATTCGGCATGCGAATGCCCGGTCATCGCCTCGATCCGCTCGCTGATGAAGGAATAGGTGATGAAATCCGGCCCCGGCATCGCATAGGGAGCGACCTTGGTGTTGTCGATCAGGATCTTGAGGCGCGATTCGTTCTCGGCGATGCGGTCCTGCTCGCGGTCCTGCTCGGCGCGGGCGATGGCCACGGTCATCAAGCCCAGCTCGATCGCCAGCAGGAACAGGATCAGCGCCGGCAGCACATAGGGGCCAATGAGACCGGCGAACAGGGTAACCCCCTGCGCCGCGCCGGTGACGAAGATGAGGGCGAAGAACAGGGCGGCGACACTGGCGCCGCGGCGCCCATAGCGGGTGAGCGCGTAGAACGCGATCGGCAGGGCAAGCAACGCCACATAGACAGCGAGTCCCACCAGCCGATCGGGCAGCCACCAGACCACGCCGACAAAGACCAGGATGACGACGGCAAGCCAGCGCAGTTCCGCCGGCTGTGGGCCCCGGGCCTGTGACTGCGTCACCCAGACCACCAGGAAGGGGGTCGCCGCCAGCAGCGCCACCGCATTGGCGGCCAAGGCCATGCACCAGGTGCCGAGCAAGTCGGGACTGGCCGGCAGACCGAGCATGGGTCCCAGCAGCAGAGCCAGCGCATTGAGCGTGCCCGGCACCAGCAGTCCCGCCACAAGGGCGAGGCGCCAGAGATCCCTTTGCCGGCGCAGCCGAAGGTCGATCGGCAACCAGCGCGCAAGGACGAGGACAGCGAGGACGGCGGCAGCGACATCGCCCAGGGCGGCCAGGGCACCGGTACCCCAACCTTGCTGGCAGTAAACCTGGAAGGCGAGGGCCGGAACGATGACGAGCGGCAGTTGGCGCCAGCCGAGGACCAGCAGCGGTCCGGTCAGAAAGGCGGGCGCACCCCACAACAGCGGCAGCAGATCCGGGCGCAGCCCGGCGATCTCCAGGCCGATGAAATAGGCATAGGCCGCCCCGATCAGCGCCAGCAGCCCCACATAGGCCTGCTGGTAGGCTGGGGCTGAACCGGGATCCGACTTTCCCCTGGAGATGCGGCCGACTCTCTTCATAGGACTCCGCTCTGGCCCATGCTGCCAAGGCCGGGGCTGCGACTCAAGTGGCTAGGCGAACCATGTCTCAAGGCGGCGGGATCAGGCCGCGGCCAGGTAACGTGCCTCCAGATGCCCCCGGAAGACACCGGCATCGAGCGGCTTTCCGGTCGCCCGGGTCACGATTTCGGCCGTCGTCAGGCTGGAGCCGAGGCCATGGACATGAGTCCTGAGCCAGCCCAGCAGTGGCTTGAAATCGCCGGCGCCGATGGCGGCTGGGATCTCGGGCGAGGCCACCACGGCGGTGGCGAAGAACTGCGCCGCGGTCATCGCCCCCAGGCTGTAGCAGGGGAAATAGCCGAAGGCGCCGTCGAACCAGTGGATATCCTGCAAACAACCGTCGCGGTCGTTGGCGACAGTGAGGCCGAGCAGCTGTTTCATGCCCTCGTTCCAGGCACCCGGAAGGTCGCCGAGCGTGAGATCACCCGAGATCAACGCCTGCTCCAGCCGGTAGCGCAGAATGACATGGGCGGGATAGGTGACCTCGTCGGCGTTGACGCGGATGAAGCCGGGCTCGACCCGGGTGTAGAGGCGGAACAGATTGTCCGGATCGAAGGCCGCTTCATTGCCGGGATAGGTTTCGTTGAGCAGCGGCGACAGGAACCGGCAGAACTGATGGCTCCGTGCCGCCTGCATTTCGATGATCAACGACTGGCTCTCATGCAGCGCCATGCCGCGGGCCTGGCCCACCGGCTGGCGTCGCCAGGCTTCGGGCAGGCCGCGTTCATAGAGCGCGTGCCCGGTCTCGTGGATGACCCCCATCAGCGCGTCGGCGAAGGACGCCTCGTCATAGCGGGTGGTGATGCGCACATCGTCCGGCGTGCCGCCGCAGAAGGGATGCAGCGAGGTGTCGAGCCGGCCATGATGGAAATCAAAACCGATGACACCCATCAGCCTTTCCCCCAGCGCCTTCTGCGAGGCGACCGAGAACGGGCCAGTGGGCGCCACAGGCGCCCCGCGTCGGTTCTGATGTTCAACGACGCGGCCGAGAAACTCCGGCAGGAAGGCGGCGTAGGCATCGAATACCGGGGTGATCTCTGCCACCAGCGCGCCCGGTTCGTATTGGTCCATCAACGCCTCATAGGGCGAGAGGCCGAGTTTCTCCGCCTTGGCGGCGGCGGCTTCCCGGGTCAGATCCAGCACGACCTGCAGCCTGGGCTGCACCGCCTTGAAATCGCCCGCCAGCCGCGCCGCGCGCCAGGCCTTTTCGCAGGCCGCGTTGGCCCGCGTCATCGCCTCGACCTGGGGGCCGGAGAGCGCTGTCGCATGCACGTGCAACCGGCGCATTTCGCGCAGATTGGCCTGCTGCCAGCCATCGAGGCCCTGCGCCCCCGCCATTTCCAGGAGATCGCCGGTCTCGGGCGCCGTCAGCATCTCATGCGCCAGCACATTGAGAATCGCCAGTTGTTCGGCGCGGGCGCCGTGCCCGCCTTCGGGCATGACCGCAGCCATGTCCCAGTGCAGCATGCCGGCCGCTTCGTTGAGCGCACCCATGCGGGCAAAGCGCTGTTCCAGAACTTGATAGGCGTTCGAACTCATGGCTGCTCGTCGGGGCGCGGCGTGGCCGGTTTCATGTGGTAGAGTACATAAATTACCATCAGGGCGAGCGCCAGCGCACCCCAGGTAATGGCATATTGCAGGTGGTCATTGGGCAGATGGATGCGCGTCTGCCCACCGACCGGATAGTTTCCCGGAATTTCGACCTTGACGGCATCGAGATAGAGGTCCTGGCGCACCGGCAACCCGCTCACCGCGGCGATTTCCGCCGGATCGAGATAGAACCAGGTGTTCTTCTGCGGCTCGTTGGGCGGCTGGAACCAGGCCTGCCGCTGCGGCTGGCGAATGATCCCCTCGAATTTCACATCGCCGGCGAGCTGTCCCTCGGCGCGGGTCTCCGGCAGTTTGCGCTCATTGGGCACCCAGCCCCGATTGACCAGGACCGCGCCGCCGCCCTCGGCCAGGACCAGGGGCGTCACCACCCAATAGCCGACATTGCCGTTCTGGGAGCGCGCCGCCAGATAGAATTCGCGCGCATGATCGAAGCGGCCGGTAAGTGCCACGCGGTGGAATTCCAGCGCGGCGATATCGGCGCCCATCTCGGGCAGCGGCACCGGTGCCGCTTCCGACCGGGCGATGCGCTGGCTGATCAGATCCTCCTTCCAGTGCAGTCGCTGCACCTGCCATATGCAAAGTGTCAGCATGAACAGGACGGCCGGGATGGTGATCACGGTGGGCCAGAATTTTGGTCGGAAGGTCAATGTCATCTCGTCAATTGGTCGCGGTTTAAGGTCGTCATTCGTGGCGGTGTTCGGCCGCCTGATGATGGAACTGGAGGGCGATCATGATCCCCTTCAAGGGGCGCAACAGACCGATCGAGGCACCGATCACCAGCGGCGGCCACAGTACCACATGCACCCAGAAGGGCGGTTCCAGCCCGAACTCGACCCAGAAGACCAGCGGCGCCAGCATTGCACCGAGGATCAGGATCACGAACACCGCCGGCCCGTCGCCGCTGTCGGCCGCCTTGAGATTGAGGCCGCAATGGCTGCAGGTATCGGCCACGGTGAGCAGGCCACGAAAAAGCCTGCCTTGCCCGCAGCGCGGGCAACGGCAGGCCAATCCTTTGATCAGAGGGCCGGTGTGGATGGGAGAGCGGGCATTCATCGGTCCACCCGCTCGCCCGTTTCCTCAGCCATGATAGGGGCCGGGACCCGATCCCCAGATATAGACCCAGGCGAACAGGAACAGCCAGACCACGTCGACGAAATGCCAGTACCAGGCCGCCGCCTCGAAGCCGAAATGATGGTCCGGGGTGAAGTGCCCCTTGATGCCGCGGATGAGGCACACCACCAGGAACAGCGTTCCCACCAGCACGTGGAAGCCGTGGAAGCCGGTCGCCATGTAGAAGGTCGAGGAGTAGATCCCGTCCTTGAAGGCGAATGGCGCGTGCAGGTATTCGTAGGCCTGGAAGCCGGTGAAGATGATGCCGAGGATCACCGTCAGGGTGAGGCCCTGGACGAAGCTCTTGCGGTCGCCCTCGCGCAGCGCATGGTGTGCCCAGGTGACGGTGCAACCCGAGAGCAGCAGGATGAGCGTGTTGAGCAGCGGAATCTGCAGGGGGTCGAGCACAGTGACGCCCTGCGGCGGCCACA
>JAEUKV010000113.1 GCA_016794165.1 Rhodospirillaceae bacterium | reverse complement strand
CGGCACCGACTATCCGCTGACCGAGCGCGAGATGGAATGGCAGCTGGAACTGTTTGTGGGCTGATCGAAGCGGCCGCTAGAGGCCGGTGAGGCGGCGGAAGGCGCGCCAGGTCTTCACCGGGTGCCGCAGCTTCCTGAGCGCCCGCGTGACCGGCAGGTGCACCCGCGTGTCCTCGAGCTCCAGGCCGACGCGGGTGATGCGTCCATCCCTGGCCTCGCGCACCACCAGTTCAATCTCGCCGAACTTCACCCGGTCGCCCGCTACCACATGGTCGCCCAATTCGTCGTGCAGCACCTCGCCGATCGGCCGGCCCCTGGCCACCGGCCCAAGTGTCAGGCCATACATCAGCGCGAGGTTGTCGGCCGGGGTATCGGCGGCGAAGACGAATTCGCCGAAGCCCGCCGGCGCCAGCCGCTCGTCCGGCGCATGATAGGCGAAATGCTGATGCAGCCCGGCGATCTCCGCCGGCGGCGCGATGGCGATGACATAGTCGTCGACCCTGGCCGGCACGGCGCGGAAATCGGCGATCGGGGTTGAGTCGCGAATGACGCTGACGATCTCGACCTGGTTCGGCATCTGCAGGTCGCCATAGGTATGCATCAGGGCCCGTGCCCCGTCGAGCACGCGGAACCCGGCCAGTTCGCGGGTGGCGCCATGTCCGAGGCTGATATCGAGATCCTGCGCGCTGGGCGCCACGGCCGGCACCTCAAGACCGAGAAAACGCGCCGCGCGGCTGATGGTCCAGCCCTGGATCATCAGCGAGGTGAGCACGGCGACGAAAGCCACGTTGAAATAAATCTGGGCGTTCTCGAGTTCGGCGAGGATCGGGATCGAGGCGAGGAAAATGGGCACGGCGCCACGCAGGCCCACCCAGGCGACGAAACCGCGTTCGCGCCAGTTGAAGCGGAACGGCAGCAGGCACAGGAGCACCGCACCCGGCCGGGCGATCAGGATGAGACCGGCCGAGAGCGCCAGGGCGGAAAGCAGATGCGCCAGCAGGTCGGATGGCGTGACCAGCAGGCCCAGCATCAGGAACATGGCGATCTGTGCCAGCCAGGCGAGGCCGTCGAGGAAGCGGGTGATGACCTGCTGCGCCCGGTAGGGTGCCCGGGCCAGCATCACCCCGGCCACATAGACGGCGAGGAAGCCGCTGGCGTTGATGACGTTGGTGCCGGCAAAGATCAGCAAGGCACCGGCCGTGGCCAGCACCGGATAGAGCCCGGCACTGAGGTTGAGGCGCTGCAATGTCCAGCGCAGGGCGTAGCCGCCGGCCGCCCCGATCAGCCCGCCACCCAGCAGCTGCACCAGGAAGATGACGGCGACGTCCCAGCCGGTCATGGTGGTGCCCGCCTGGATCAGGCTGACCGCCATCAGGGTGAGGAACACCGCCATCGGGTCGTTCATGCCGGATTCGAGTTCCAGCGTGCCGCCGACGCGGGCATTCACGGCGACACCCTGGCCGTGGAGCAGCATGAACACGGCCGCGGCGTCGGTGGAGGCGAGGATGGCACCCATCAGGATGCCTTCCAGCGGCGACATGCCGAGCAGGACGACCGCCATGCCGGCGGTACAAAGGGCGGTCAGCACGACCCCCAGCGTGGCAAGGGTGAGACTCGGCCAGAACACCAGCCGCACCACCTCCCGCGGGGTTCGCAGCCCGCCCTCGAAGAGGATGATGGCGAGCGCGATGGAGCCCACGGCATAGGTGGCGCGATAGGAATCAAAGTTCAGGCCGAGCAAACCATCTTCGCCCGCCAGCATGCCGAGCAGCAGGAAGACCAGCAGCAACGGAGCACCGAGCCGTGACGACAATTGCCCCAGCAGGATGCTGATCACGGCAAGAACCGCGCCGATGAAGATGATCTGGTTGATGAAGGCCAAGGTTGGGCGGGCTCCTGGTCGCTGTTGGCGGGAACGGCTGCGAAGGAATCGATTCCACTTACTATAATCGTGACGCTTGTCTCGCAGCAAAGGCGGATCGCCCGCTGCCGGCGATTTCCTGCGATCGCTGTTTGAGCGCGCGGCCCTGTTTGCTAGGGTGTCGGCATGGATTCAACCCGCGCGCAATCCGATCGCCTCGTTGCCAGTGCCACCGCCCGTCGCGGGTTGGTAGCCGTGCTGGCCCTGTCGCTGTTGCTGGCGCTGCCGGCGGTGGCGGAACAGCCCTTGCGGCTGGTCTTCTCGGAAAACCTGGCGCCCCTTTCCTTTCGCGAGGCGGGCAGCAACCGCGGTATCCTGATCGACATTGCCAGCGACCTCGTGGTCAACCAACTGGGCCTGTCACTCGAGGTCGAACTCTATCCCTGGGAACGCGCCCAGGCGATGGTGCGCCAGGGCCATGCCGATGGATTCATCACCATTGCCACGTCGGCACGGCGCGAATATGCCAAATGTGGCAATGTGCCGGTGATCCGGGCCACAGTGCATCCGCTGCTGCGAAAGGATCATGCACAGCGGGCGGCGATTGCAGCGGTCGAGGACCTGGCGGGCTTGCGCGACTATGCGATCGTGAGTTACTTCGGCAATGGCTGGGCGAGGCAGAATCTCGTCGGCTTCGATGTCTTCTTCGCGGCCGATTACGAGGCGCAGCTGCGTGGCCTGGCGCAGGGTCGCGGCGATCTTGCCCTGGTCACCGATGTTGGCGGTGCGCATTACCTGCGCAAGCTCGACCTGGAAGATTCGCTGGTCCTGCTGCCGCTCGTGGTCGACACGTTCGAATATGTGCTGTGCCTCAGCAAGCAGTCGCCGCATCTGGCGCGGCTCCAGGCCTTCGAGGTCGCGCTGGGGCGCAAGCGCGGCGATGGCAGCTATGCTGCCATCCTGCAGCATTACGGCCTGCAGCCGAATGCGCCCTATTGAGCAATTTCCGCGACGCTAGCCGCGCGTAACCAGGGTGCCGATGCCCTGGGGCGTGAAGATTTCCAGCAGCATCGAATGCGGGACCCGGCCGTCGAGGATAACGGCGGCCTCGACCCCGCTCTCGACCGCGCCGAGGCAGGTTTCCAGTTTCGGGATCATGCCGCCCGAAATGGTGCCGTCGGCGGCAAGCGCGCGTACTTCGCCGGCAGTGAGCTGCTGGACCAGCTGGCCGGACTTGTCGAGCACGCCCGGCACGTCGGTCAGCATGAGGAGGCGCGCCGCACCGATCGCCGCCGCGATGGCACCCGCCGCGGTGTCGGCGTTGATGTTGTAAGTCTGGCCGTCGGGACCGAAGCCGACCGGGGCGATCACCGGAATGACGCCGGCCTGCTCGAGGGAACGAAGGATCCCCGGATTGACCTTGTCCGGCTCGCCGACGAGGCCGAGGTCGACCCGCTCGCCGTCCTTGGTCATCTCGGTCTTCCTCGCCAGCATCAGATTGTCGTCCTTGCCGGAGATGCCCACCGCCTTGCCGCCCGCCTCGTTGATGGCGGCCACGATCTCCTTGTTGATGGAGCCGGAGAGCACCATCTCGACCACTTCCATGGCCGCGGCATCGGTCACCCGCAAGCCGTCGATGAAGCGCGATTCGATGTTGAGGCGCTTGAGCATGGTGCCGATCTGCGGGCCGCCGCCATGCACCACGACCGGCAGGATGCCGACCTGGCGCAGCAGGGTGACGTCGCGGGCGAAGACGCGGGCCAGTTCCTTGTCCACCATGGCGTGGCCGCCATATTTGATGACAAAGCGCTTGCCGGCATATTTCTGCATATAGGGCAGCGCATCGGTGAGCGTGCGCGCGGTCTTCAGCCAGTACTTGGTGTCGGTGATGCTCATCTCAGCTTTTGCTCGCCGTTCTGGGGAACTGATCCGGCGCGCAAGGTGCGGGTAGGGCCCCCCAAAATCAAGCGCGAAATCAGCGCGGCCAGGTCATCTCAGCCGGCGACCGCGCGCGGCGGATGGGTGAGGCTCTCCCAGGCGGCCATGGCGCTCTCGGCCACGGCCAGCAGCGTCGCCCGGCTGGCGCCGTCGCGGGCCTGCAGCGACATGCCCTGCTGCACGGTGGTGTAGAAGGTGGCGATCGCCTGGCAGTCGATGCCTTGGGGAAGGCGGCCGGCTGCCACATCCGCGGCAAGGCGCGCGGTCATCCTGTCGATGGCTACCCGGCGCAGGCGGGCAAGCCTGGTGGCGACCCTTGCTTCCGCCTCGCCGCCAATAAGGGCACCCAAGACCACGAGGCAGCCACGGGGCCGCGCCGGATCGGTATAGGTCTTGGCAGAGGCCCGCAGCAGGCGGCCGATTCCCTCCCGGGCATCGGGTGCCTCGGTGAAATGGGCCCAGAGCGGCCCGCCCTCGATCTCGGCATAAAGGTCCACCGCCGCCTCGAACAGCTGTTCCTTGGAGCCGAAGGCGGCGTAGAGGCTGGGCGCGTTAATGCCCATGGCCGATTTGAGATCGGCAAGGCTCGCCCCGGCATAGCCCTTGGCCCAGAACACCTCCATGGCGCGTTTGAGCGCCAGATCGCGGTCAAATGCCCTGGGTCGTCCCCGTTCCGCCATGGCGTCGTCTATCCATCCGATTTTTGTTCTTGCCGATACATAATTCACTTGACCGGCCCCGGCAAGCTTCCTAGATATATTTGTATCAATCATTACAAAATAGGAGAGCGGCATGTCCCAACCTCAATCCAGACTGGCTGGCAAAGTGGCTCTGGTCACTGGCGGCAGCCGCGGCATCGGGGCCGCCATTGTCGAGCGCCTCGCCACGGAGGGGGCCGCTGTGGCCTTCACCTATGCGGCTTCGCCCGACCGGGCGAATGCGCTCGCGGCCAAGCTCACGGCAGATGGCCGCCGGGTCCTGGCGCTGCAGGCCGACAGCGGCGACCCGCAAGCCATTCTCGCTGTGGTGGCGCGCGCGCAGGGCGAACTTGGCGGGCTCGATATCCTGGTGAATTCGGCCGGGATTACCCTTCACACCCCCATCGCCGAGGTCTCGGTGGCGGAATATGACCGGCTGATGGCGGTCAATGTGCGCGCGGTGTTTCTCGCCGCCCAGGCGGCTTCGAAAGTGATGCCCGATGGCGGGCGCATCATCTCGATCGGCAGCAACCTTGCCGACCGCATCCCCTTTCCGGGGCTTACGCTCTACACCGCCAGCAAGACGGCGCTTATCGGCCTCACCCGTGGCCTCGCCCGTGATCTCGGGTCGCGCGGCATCACGGTCAATCTGGTGCAGCCGGGCTCTACCGATACCGACATGAACCCGGCCGATGGTCCGATGGCGCCGCCGCAGCTGGCCACCATGGCGATTCCGCGCTTCGCCACCCCGGCCGAAATCGCCGGTGGCGTCGCCTATCTCGCCAGCCCCGAGGCGCGCGGCATCACCGGTACCGCGCTCACCATCGATGGTGGTTTCAATATTTGACGGTGCGTTGCCGCGCCGCTGGCACTTCATCGCCGGCGGCGTGACAAGGCAGTGACGGGCTGCTGCAGGACAAGAAAATGGCCCGCATTGGCCAGATAAAGCTTGATCCGCTGGCGATCCGCTCTAAGTCAGTGGGCAAGCCCGACGTGGTGAAGCAGGGGATCGGACGTCCGTTCAAGCCGTGGGCGTTTTCCAGAATCCGGGCGGCGTGATGCCGGTTTGATCGATCACCGGGTCCATCCCCGATATCCAGCGCTCTCCGGAGCGGCACCTTTCATTGCGAGGAGATCCCCAATGAAGCTGTCCGCAAGACAAATCGAACATACCACCGACCAGATCAGCGCCCAGGCGGTGCCCGAGGACCATCCGATGGTGGCCCAGCTGATCCCCCTCTTCGGGGATCACACCTATTTTCTCGACAAGGAAGGCCTCGAGATCGTCGAGAAGACCGGTGAGACGGCCGAGGGCCGCCCGACCGCCCTGGTCATCAAACTGGCGAGCTGGGCCGACATGAACCGGACCACCCTCGCGCCGCACGATCCGGAACCGACCGACATCAAGATCCGGCTCGAGCCCGAATCCGCCTGACATCTGCCGCCTGACATCTGCCGCCTGACCGGTGGGCTTCTCCCGACCGGTCGCCCCGAACCTGCCAGACCACGTCCGCCACGATCCGGCGGGCGTGGTCGCTTGCCTGCCGGGTGCCTTTCGCCGCGTCGGTAGCCATTGGCCCCACGATATCGCGTTCGTGATGGCGAATCCGGGCGTCGAGTGTTGAATCGACGGCATTTTCCGTCGTTCTGGCCAGATTGCCAAAATCCCGCAGCGCGGCTAGTGTTTTCGGCGAACGGACAGGCTGCCAATGGCCGTCCGGCTCAAGAAGCTGCAACAGGGATTTCAAGGGAGCATTGCAATGAAGAAAATGTCCGCCTGGCTGCTCGCCGGTGTGATGCTGGTCATGGGCGCCGCCATCGGCGTCACCGGCGCCAACGCCGAGATGAAGAAGGTCAAGATCGGGACCGAAGGCGCCTATCCGCCATTCAACTCGATCGATGCCAATGGCGAGCTGGTCGGCTTTGACGTCGATATCGCCAAGGCGCTGTGCAAGGCCGCCAATTTCGACTGCGAGTTCGTGGTGCAGGATTGGGACGGCATCATCGACGGCCTGAATGCCAAGAAATACGACGCCATCATCGCCTCGATGTCGATCACCGACGAGCGCAAGAAGGTGGTCGATTTCACCGCCAAATACTACAACACCCCGGCCAAGTTCGTGGCCAAGAAGGGCGCCGGCCTCGACGTCGGATTCGATACCCTTGAGGGCAAGGCGGTGGGCGTGCAGCGCGCGACCATCCACGAGAACTTCCTGCGCGACAATTTCAAGGGCATCGACGTGCGCGTCTATGCGACCCAGGACGAAGCGAATGCCGACCTCGTCTCCGGCCGCGTCGATCTGGTGATGGCGGATTCGGTCGCTCTGCTCGAGGGTTTCCTCAACACGGCGGAAGGCGGCGATTTCGAATTTGTCGGACCCGACTACAACGACCCGAAGTGGCACGGCGAAGGTGCGGGTATCGCGGTGCGCAAGGGCGAGCCGGAACTGCTGGACGGCCTCAACGCCGCCATCGAAACGATCCTGAAGGACGGCACTTACAAGGCGATCAACGACAAGTACTTCGCCTTCGACGTCTACGGCAGCTAAGCCCGGACGTACGGTATGCACGAAGCATCGCCGCGTCCGGCCGGGTGTTCCGGCCGGGCGCGGCGATGTCATTTTGGGCCCTGAATCCAAATCGCCGGGGGATCTGGTTTGTTCGACTATCAAGGATACAGTTGGGTCTTCCTGAAAGGTGTCCAGGTCACCATCGCGGTTAGCCTCTGCGCTGCGGTGGTTGCCATCTTCATGGGTCTCCTGGGTGCATGGGGGAAACTGGCAAAGGTCCGCTTCGCCAATGTGATCGCCGATGCCTATACCACCATCGTCCGGGGGGTGCCGGAACTGGTACTGATTCTCCTGGTCTATTATGGCGTCACCCGATTGCTGCAGCATGTGCTGAGCGAGATCACCGGCGGCGACGTTCGCATCGACATCGATTCTTTCACCGCCGGTGTCCTTACCCTGGGTGTCATCTATGGCGCTTTCGCCACCGAGGTCTTTCGCGGCGCGTTCCAGGCCATCCCGAAAGGCCAGATCGAGGCGGCGCGATCCCTCGGCATGTCGCCGCTGCTGACCCTGCGCCGCATCATGCTGCCTCAGGTCTGGCGCTTCGCGCTCCCGGGTCTTGGCAATGTCTGGCTCGTGTTGATGAAGGCCACCGCACTGATGTCGGTGATTCAGCTTGAGGAACTGATGCGCTGGACCGACATCGGTGCACGCAATACCAAACTACCGTTCACATTCTACCTCACCGCTTCCTTCATCTATCTTGGCATGACCATCGTCTCGATGGCCTTGCAGCACCGGGCCGAAGCCTGGGCCAATCGTGGCATCAGGCGGGAGTGACGGAAATGAACAGTCTTGATCTTCTGTTCGAGAGCCTGGCGCTCGATCACATCTGGAACAACCTGCCGCAGTTTCTCTGGGGCATGCTGCTGACCATCGAAGTGACAGCTTTCAGTGTCGTCCTCGGTCTCGTCTGCGCCGTACCGCTGGCACTGGCGCGGGTTTCGAAGAACCCGTTCCTGCGTCTGCCGGTCTACGGCTATATCTTCTATTTCCGCGGCACCCCGCTGCTGGTGCAGCTGTTCCTCGTTTATTACGGCAGCGGGCAGTTCCGCGGCTTCTTCGAATCGATCGGCATCTGGACCTATCTGCGCGAGCCCTATTTTTGTGCGGTCCTGACGCTCACGCTCAACACCGCGGCCTATACGGCGGAAATCCTGCGCGGCGCCATCCAGGCCGTGCCCTATGGCGAAGTCGAAGCGGCGCGCGCCTGCGGCATGTCGGGCCTGAAGCTCTTTCGCCGCATCATCCTGCCCAAGGCGGCGCGCCTCGCTTTGCCGGCCTATTCCAACGAGGTCGTGTTCCTTTTCCAGGCCACGTCCCTGATCAGCATCATCACGCTGATGGATCTGACCGGCGTCGCGCGAGTCATCATCTCCCGCTCCTTCATGACCACGTCGACCTGGATCTTCAC
>JAEUKV010000331.1 GCA_016794165.1 Rhodospirillaceae bacterium | reverse complement strand
GCGACCGGCAGATGCCAGGGCTGGTCGATGCCCCGCCTCGTCGCGTGGACGCAGATCGCATCCCGGGCGATGCCGGTGGCATGGGTGTTGGTGATGGTGATGGGCGCTGCCAGCAGGCCCTGCTCATTGAGCCAATGGCTGCCGGTCATCTCACCATTGCCGTTGAAGGAGTGCAGGCCCGCGAACATGAAATCGGTATAGATGTCGTCGGCCGGCCACAGCGCCGTGACACCGGTCCGCACCACATGGGGCTCGTCGCGGATGAGGGTCGAGAAGCCGACCCGGATACCGGGAATGTCGGTGATGGCGTTAAGTGGGCCGGGCGACAATTGCCCGAGATTGATGCCGAGATCCCTGAGCCGCGCCTTCGCCATGATTTTCCCCTAACCTGTTGCTGGCGGAGATTAGGCGAGGGCGCGGGTTGGCTCAAGTCATTGCGCAGCTTCGCATCAGGCCAATTCTGGCAACTTCGCCCAGTCCGGTACGCGTGCGGTGACATGGGTGTCACCGATATCGATGCCCGAGCCGGTCAGCGCATCCAGATGCTCGAGGCGAATGAGTGCGAGTCCCAGATCACCGTCGCCGGCGCGAATCTCGCCAGCGTCCTTGCCGTCGAGCAGAAGGTCGGCCCCTGGCGCCGGCGTCGGTCCTTCGAACCTGACCGGCAGCAGGCGCTTCCTGACAAGGCCGCGGTATTTGGTACGGGCGGTCAGTTCCTGGCCCATATAGCAACCCTTCTGCCAGTCGATCCCGTTCATTTCGTCGAAGCCGGATTCGAGCAGGATGGATTTGTCGGGGATCAGATCCTCGCTGCCTTCTGGCACGCCGAGGCTGTAGCGCAGGCGACGGAAGGAACCGGGCGCCGCCGCCTCGAAGCCTAAATCGCACAACATCTGCTCGGCCGTGGCGCGCGGCAGATAGGCGCGGGCCCCCAGGGCGGCGAGGCGGGGGTCGGTGAAGACGACGCCGCCGCCAAGCGCCCGGGCGGCACCCGGTTCCGCACTCAGGCCCAGGCGCGAGAGCGAGTCGCCGCCGAAGAGTTGGACCACCACGAATTCCGCATCGAGATCGTCCAGCGTCACCCTTGAGCGCAGCTTGAACATCCTGAGGCGCTTCAACAGGTCGAGATGGCGCTGGCTCTCCGCGTCCACGAGATAGCGCGCGCCTTCGCCCACCAGCATCAGGTCATGGGCGAACTTGCCCTGCGGCGTCAGCAAGGCGGCAAAGATCGCGCGGGCATCGCCGATGCGCGCGGTATCGTTGCTGATCAGCCCCTGCAGAAAGGACGCCCGGTCCTCGCCGCCGATGGCGATCACCGCACGGGCCGGATTGATCTCGAAGAAAGCCTTGTCCATCATGTGGCTATGCACTTGTTTGGAAACTCTATGCTAATAGTTGGAAGCGCCCGCCAAAATGCAAGGGGGCAATACGCATGGGAGACATCGGCGGATGGCAGTCAAGCGCATCGGCATCCTGACCAGCGGCGGCGATTGCGCCGGATTGAATGCCGTCATCCGGGCGGTCTATGCCCATGCCAGGGGGCATTTCGGCTGGGAGGTCGTCGGCATCCATAACGGCACCGCCGGTTTGCTGACGACACCGCCGGAGGCGACCACGCTCGACGACCGCGTCCTCGGCTCCGACATGCTGCGCCAGGGCGGCACCATTCTCGGCACCACGAACAAGGGCGATCCCTTCGCCTTTCCGATGGATGACGGAAAGAAGGTCGATCGCTCGGCGGAAGTGATCGCCGGCTACCGCGCGCTCGGGCTCGACGCCCTCATCGGTATCGGCGGCGACGGCTCCATCGCCATCCTGCAGCGCCTGGCGCGGCAGGGCGGCATCAATCTGGTGACGGTGCCCAAGACCATCGACAACGACATCGGTGCCACGGAAGTGTCGATCGGCTTCGAAACTGCGGTACAGACGGCGACCGATGCCCTCGACCACTTGCAGCCGACTGCGGCCAGCCACAGTCGTGTGATGGTACTGGAGGTGATGGGGCGCGATGCCGGCCATATCGCGCTTTCAGCCGGCATCGCCGGCGGTGCCGACATCATCCTGATTCCCGAGATCGCCTATCGCTTTTCGGCGATCGAGGCGCATCTCGCCGCCCTGCGCGACCGGGGCCGCAATTTCGCCCTGGTGATCGTGGCGGAGGCGGTCAAGACCGAGGACGGGCAGGCGATCACCGCCGTCCATGGCGGCGGCGGCCAGGCGGTGCAAACCTATGGCGGGATCGGCCACTATGTCGGCGCGGAAATCGCCCGGCGCAGTGGCGCCGAGACACGGGTCACCGTCCTCGGCCATGTGCAGCGCGGCGGCACCCCGGAACCGAAGGACCGGCTGCTGGGCTCGGCCTTCGGCGTCCACGCGGTCGATCTCATCGCCGCCGGCAGGTTCGACCGCATGGTGGCCTGGAGCGAACGCGCGGTCATCGACGTGCCGATCGATGCCGCCATCGCCCGCTATCAGGCGGTCGATCCGCAAGGCGCGCTGGTGCGGACCGCGCGCGGATTGGGGATCAGCTTTGGCGACTAGACTGAATGCCGAGGATTTCTGGACTTTCAGCCTGGCGCTCTATTGCCGACCGCCGGTGGCGACGGCCTGCCTGTCGCTGCAGGATCGGCGCGGGGTCGATGTCAATCTGATCCTGGCGATCTGCTGGCTGGCAACACGTGGGCAAGTCGCGGGCGCTGAGGCACAGGCTGCGGCCATCGCGGCCGTCGCCCCCTGGAACAAGGCGGTTCTCAAGCAGTTGCGGGAAGTCCGCCGCGGCATCGATGCCGCGTTTGCTGAGGTGGAAAAGACTGACCGGCAGTCGATCAAGCACGGCCTGCTGTCGGTCGAACTGGAATGCGAGCGCGTCGCACAGCAGAAGATTCTGGTAGCGCTTGAACCGCTGGTCGAGGCGGGCGGCGGTACGACGCCGCGGGTGTTGGCGAAGGCCGGCCTCGCCCTGTATCTACAGGGCCTGG
>JAEUKV010000294.1 GCA_016794165.1 Rhodospirillaceae bacterium | reverse complement strand
CACGCCGTGGCCACCGAAGGCAGCTTCACCAAGGCCGCCCGGGCCCTGAACGTGACCCAGCCGACCCTCTCCGGCCAGGTCAAATCGCTCGAGGAACAGTTCGGGGTGCGCCTGTTCGACCGCCGCAAGCGCAAGATCGAGCTCACCGATATCGGCCGCAACCTGCTCGACATCACCTGGCGCATGTTCGGGCTGGAGGCTGAGGCCGAGCAGGTCCTCACCGCCGCCAAGGGGCTGAAACGCGGCCATCTGCGGATCGGCGCCGACGCCCCCTATCATTCCATCCCGTTCCTGGCGGCCTTTAACCGCCGCTACCCGGCGGTGCGCCTGTCCATGTCGATCGGCAATTCCCTGGGCTTGAAGGCGGATCTGATCGACCAGCGCTTCGACGTGGTGATCGCGGCCGATATCGGAGGCGATCCAAAGCTCTACGCCTTCCCGTTCCAGGAGGATCATCTCATCGCCTTCGTCGACCGGGCGCATCCCTGGGCAAGGCGGCGCAAGATCAAGATCGAGGAACTGGCCGGGCACCGCCTGGTCCTGCGCGAGCCGGCCTCGACCACCAGGCGCGCCTTCGACGGCGCCGTCGCCAAGATCGGCATCAAGGTGGGCGAGATCCTGGAAATCGGCAGCCGCGAGGCCATCCGCGAGGCGGTGGCGGCGGGGCTTGGCATCGGCATCGTCGCCCGCTCCGAGTTCGGCGACGATCTCCGCCTCAAGGGTTTGGAATTCGAGGGACCCCGGATCAAGTCGACTGAGTTCGTGGCCTGCCTGATGGACCGGCGCACCAATCCCCTGGTCAAGGCCTTCCTCGACGTCGCCAAGGACCTGCCGGGAGACAGCCGTGTCGTGGCGTAGATTTGGCCTCGCCGTTCTCGCTGCCGTCCACATCCTGGCGCCGTCGCCATCCCTCGCCCAGGACGGCGTCGCCTGGGAGGTGGGCACGCAGAAGAACACCGACTTTGCCGATCTGCCGATCGACCGCTGGTCGCGCCTGACGCTGTTCTGCCAGGTCCGAAGCGACGGGACCTCCGGCGGACTTACCCTCAGCTCACCCCCCTTCCAGACGCAGGTCCGGAACGGCGAGGCCTATGGGCTCAATGTGGTGGTGGACGGCCAGCGCGAGAGCTTCATCCTGACCGCGCGCGGCACCGAACTGGGTTTCGAGGCCAGGGACATCAACCAGCGCCTGCAACTCGCCCGCTGGGTGGAGCAACTCCTGCACGGTCGCCGCATCGACCTCGCCTTGTCCTCGATCGGCTGGCGGCAAAGCCAGATCATTGCCAATCCCGAAGCGCTTGAAGGCCTGATGGACCGCTGCTTGTGACGCAATCCGCCATGGCATTGACGGCCTCGGGGGTGGGACCTTAGGCTGCCGCTCCCATCCTGGAGTTGCCGATCATGAAGTTCCTGCGCGCCAACGCGCCGCGCCTGCCCCTCGACCAGATTGCC
Source organism: Rhodospirillaceae bacterium (assembly GCA_016794165.1). Lineage (GTDB taxonomy): Bacteria > Pseudomonadota > Alphaproteobacteria > Dongiales > Dongiaceae > Dongia. The sequence goes on along the minus strand of JAEUKV010000294.1, from coordinate 1,935 downwards.
GCCTTTGCCGCCGAACATTACGGCCTCACCGGCGAGCTGACCGCCCTCTACAGCGAGCGCGACCAGAACCTGCGCCTGCGCGAGAAGAACGGCACGGCCTGGGTCTTGAAGGTGGCCAGTGCCGAGGAGGACCCGGGCATCATCGACTGCCAGCTGATGACCATGCGGCATATCGAGCGCGTCGACCCGACCCTGCCGGTGCCGCAAGTGCGCCTTGCCCTTGACGGTACCGCTACCAAACATGTCGTCGCGCCGGACGGCACACGGCATGTCTTCTATGTGCTTTCGTTCCTGGAAGGCGAGATCGCCGAACGCAGCCGCATCGACCATGCCCTGCACGGCAGGATCGGCGAAGCGGTCGCCCGCCTCGGGCGCGCCATGCGCGGCCTGTTCCATCCCGCCGCCGGCAACCGCGAACTCCTCTGGGACGTGCGCATGCTGGACCGGCTGCTGCCGCACGCCGAACTGTTCGGGAAGGGCTGGCAGCGCGACCTGGTGGTCGGCATCGCCACGCATTTCATCAACGAGGTGCGGCCGCAATTGCCGGCCTTGCGCGCCCAGCTGATCCATGGCGACGTGCATGAGCACAATCTGATCCTGGCACCCGACGGCAGCATCTCCGGCATCATCGATTTCGGCGACATCTTCCACGGGCCGCTGGTGATCGACATCGCCGATGCGCTCGGCGATTTCCTGACCGACGCCAAGAAGATCGAGGGCACCATCCGCGCCATGGTTGGTGCCTATCATCGGGTAACGCCGCTTGAGGAAGCAGAGGCCGACCTCATCTTCGACCTCGCCTCGGCGCGCATGATCCTCACCCCGCTCATCAACGCCTTCCGCGCCGCGCAGACGCCGGACGAGCCCAATTACATGGCCGTCTACGGCGATGCCCCCCTGCGGGTGCTGGAAGCCTTCCAGGCCATGGGCCGCGACCGGGTGAGCGACATCGTGCGCGAGGCCTGCGAACTGCCGCCCCGACCCGCGGCCCTGCCCAGCACGGAGAGCCTGATCGCACGGCGCAAGCGCCTGATGGGCTCGAAACTGTATGTCTTTTACGATCCGCCCCTCCATATGGTGAAGGGCGAAGGGGTCTGGCTCACCGCCGCCGACGGCAGGCGCTATCTCGACTGCTACAACAACGTGCCGCATGTGGGACATTGCCACCCGCATGTGGTGGCCGCCCTCACCCGCCAGATCAGGACCCTCAACACCAACACGCGCTATCTGGGGCAGCAGGTGCTGGACTACAGCGAACGCCTCACCGCCACCCTGCCCGGCAAGCTCAAGGTCTGCGCCTTCGTCAATTCCGGTTCCGAGGCCAACGACATCGCCTTCCGCATGGCGAAGGTCTACACGCGCGCGAGTGGCGGCATCTGTACCGACTTCGCCTATCACGGCATCACGGAAGCCGCCGACGCCTTCTCGCCCAGCGGCAATTATGCCAATGCCGTGCCGCCCTACATCCGCACCATCCTGGCGCCCGACGGCTATCGCGGAAAATACCGCTATGGCACCAACGATTTGGGCGCCCTCTATGCCGAAGACGCCGACCGCGCCATCGCCTCCCTGAAGGAGTCAGGCCATGGCACCGCCGCCTTCATGGTGGATTCAGCCCTGATGACCAATGGCGTGCTGGAACCGGTGCCGGGCTACATGGCGGCGGTGGCAGCCAAGGTGCGCGCGGCCGGCGGCCTCGTCATCGGCGACGAGGTGCAATCCGGCTTCGGCCGCATGGGCACCCATATGTGGGGCCACCAGCATCACGGGCTGATCCCCGACATCGTCACCATCGGCAAGCCGGCCGGCAACGGCCATCCCATCGGCGTCGTGGTGACGAAGCCGGAAATCCTTGAGGCCTTCCTCAAGGAATACGCGTTTTTCTCCACCTTCGGCGGCAACAACGTCTCCTGCGCCGCCGGCCTCGCCGTGCTC
>JAEUKV010000276.1 GCA_016794165.1 Rhodospirillaceae bacterium | reverse complement strand
TGATCCTCGGCATGGTCGGTCCTGGCGGCTGCCTCCCTGGTCGCGGCGTGGGGCGGCAGGTAGATGCGGAAAGTGGTTCCGCGCCCCGGATTGCTGTCGACGAAGACGAAGCCGCCGGTCTGGCGGACGATGCCGTAGACCGTAGACAGGCCAAGCCCGGTCCCGGAGCCCACCGCCTTGGTGGAGAAGAAGGGCTCGAAGATGCGGTCGAGGATCTCCGGCGGTATGCCGGACCCTGAATCGGCGATCTCGATCAGCACATAGTTTCCCGGTGGCATCACCTCGACACCGCGGCTGATCGGTTCGGTGGTGGTGATGTTGCGCGTACGGATCAGCAATCGACCGCCTTCCGGCATCGCATCGCGCGCGTTGACGGCAAGGTTGATGATCACCTGCTCCAGCTGCCCGGCGTCCGCCCTGACGGAACTGAGGTCGCGGCCATGTTCCATGGCAAGCTCGATATTCTCGCCGATCAGCCGCCTGATCAGATGTGACAGTTCAGCCAGCACGTCGGTGATGTCGAGTACCCGCGGTTGCAGGGTCTGCTGGCGCGAGAAAGCCAGCAACTGGCGCACTAGGTTGGCCGCGCGATTGGCGTTCTGTTTGATCTGCATGATATCGGCAAACGACTGGTCGCCGGCCTTGTGCCGCAGCAGCAGCAAGTCACAGAACCCGATCATTGCCGTCAGCAGGTTGTTGAAGTCATGCGCGATGCCGCCAGCCAGCAGACCCACCGCCTGCATCTTCTGCGATTGCGCGAACTGCGCCTCCAGCCGCTTCTGCTCGGTCGCATCGATCAGATGCACGATCATGCCGATGGCGCGACCGCGATCCTCGCGGCGCGAGGCATAGATCGTCACAGAACGCTGCTTTTCGCCGATCAGCCGGACCGTGAGAGGTGGCCCGGCCCGGCCCTCGCTCATGACCTGGTTGAGATGGGCCGCCGCCGCCGCCCGTTCCTCCGGTTGCACGAGATCGACAAACGGCACCTGTGACCAATCCGCGCCAATCAGCAGGTGCTGGAAGGCCGGATTGGCCTGTTCTACCCGGCCGGTGCCATCCAGCATCAGGATGCTGGCCGGCGCCTCTTCGAAGAACCGCTGGAAATACTGCTCCGAAACCTGCAGCGCACTCTCCAGCTCGCGCTCCCGGGTAAGGTCGTGGACCACCGAGCGCGTACGCAACTTGACACCGCCACTGCTCGGCGACTGCACGGTGGCAATGTCGTGACGAACGAAGGCCTGGAACGTTCGACCATTCGGCCCGCGCAACGCCACTTCGCCGCTGTTGGCCGCGGCATCGCGAAACGGGCTGTAGGGCGGTGTGCCGGCAGGCAGCGGATCCGCCAGCAGGTCGTGCAGCCGGTGCCGGTAGCCGCCGTCGTCACCGGGCAGAAACCCGAGCCAGCTTGCCAATGTCGAATTGACGAACAGGAACCGCCCCTCCTCGTCGACCGAGTAGAATCCGATCGGGGCATGCTCGATGAGATCGGCGAATTTCTCGTGGTCGGAGCGGATGAACTCCTCGATCTGGCGCTGCGCCGTCACCAGCTCGGCGCCCCACAGGACATGGCCGGGAAACCCCTCGATGCTGCGCCCGGAAACGTCGAACCACTCGACGTTGCCGTCGGCCGAAGGCACTTCGATTTCGGTCCGCCCGCGCCCACCTTCGGTGATGCTCAGCGTCAGCTGCCGCAGGATTTCGGCGGCGTCGGAGTCAGGCGCCACCCGATCGAACAGGATCTGCGGCAGCGCCCCCCGTGCGCTACCGAACAGGCGCTCGAAGGCGTCGTTGGCCAGAACCACCCGCCCGGTGCCGTCGACCAGCTGCCGAGCCCTGCTGGTGGAGTTGAGGCTGGCAAGGAGCAGATCGCGCCTCGCTGCCGCCCGGCGCCAGAACCAGGCCAGGACGGCGGCGCCGGCCAGGAAGCCGATGCAGAGGGATGGCAACAGCAGCCACGAGACCGCGCCCGTTGCCCCGGCGGTCGCCTGGGCCAGGGCAGGAGTCGAAAAAGGCGTGATCACGGCCGCCAGGCCGGCCACCACACGCCCTACCCTCACGCCATTGCGCATCCGCCGTCCCGATCCTTCCCGTATTTCCGTGGCGAGTGTAACCGATCCGGCCATAGCGTCCAGTCTAGGGCCGCCCGCGCTTCAGCTTGAAGACATAGGAGATCAGTTCGGCCACCGCCTTGTAGTATTCAGCCGGAATTTCCTGGTCGAGGCCTACGGCGGCATAGAGGCCGCGAGCAAGCGGTGGATTCTCGATGATCGGGACTCCGGCTTCCCTGGCAACCTCGCGGATGCGCTCGGCGGTCTTGTCGATGCCCTTGGCCACGACCTTCGGCGCCGCCATTTCGAATTGATCGTATTTGAGGGCAACGGCGAAATGCGTCGGGTTGGTGACCACGACGTCGGCCTTGGGGACCTCACCCATCATGCGGCGGCGCGCGCGCTCCATCCGCAGCTGGCGCAGGCGCCCCTTGATAAGCGGATCGCCCTCGGTCTGCTTGAACTCGTCCTTCAGCTCCTGTCGCGACATGCGCAGGCTCTTGGTGTACTCGTACCGCTGGTAGAGCACGTCGAAACCGGCAACGCTCGCCATGATCACCACCACGCCGATCAGCACGATGTAAACGTTGTCCCGAATTGCTGCCAGCAACTGAATGATATCCATACCGATCAGGGCATGCAGGTCGCCGGCACTCGGCGTCACCAGATAGCCGATCACCGCCGCGACGATCGCGATCTTGATGACGCCCTTGATCAGTTCGGTAAACGACCGCAGGGAAAACATCCGCTTGACCCCCGCCAGCGGCGATATCTTGCTCAGTTTCGGCATCATGTTCTCGGCCGACCAGAGCAGGCCGAACTGCAGATACGCTGAGCCGAACGCCGCCAGAACCGCCAGGATCAGGGGACCGATTCCGGCCAGCAGGACCAGGCCCAGCAGACTCCAGCCGACATCGATCAGATGGCCGATATCGGTCGGTATCTGGTCCGGGCGGGCGATGAATGGAAGTGTCACATCGACGACACCGCGTGCCACCGTCTCCCCGAACAGCACGACCGCCAGGGTAAAGGCCAGAATCATCAGGAAATGATTGATTTCCTGCGACTTTGGCACATTGCCTTCGTTGCGCGCCTCATCCAGCCGCTTACTGGTCGGATCTTCCGTTTTTTGTGAGTCGTCATTGTCATCTGCCATCAGACACCGCCCCGTCTATTCCAGGAACGCTGTTAGATGGACACGGTAGACCTCGAGAAACCAGATCAGCGACGCCGGCACGAGCACGGCCATCAGGCCGAAACCTACCATCAACTGCAGCGGCATGATGACGAAGAACACCTGCAGGGTCGGCATCAGCCTCGCCAGCAGACCCATGCCCACCTGCACAACCAGGCCGTAGACGATGAACGGCGCCGCCATCTGTATCGCCACCAGAAAGCTGTCTGCCGCAGTGCGGGCGAACAGATTGGCCATGTCCCCGAGATTTGGCATCTCGCCCGGCGGGAACAGGCCATAGGTTCCGGCAAGCGCACGCAGCGTGACATGATCAAGGCCGGTCGCGAAAATTAACACCACCGCCGCGGCGATCAGGAAGTTGCCGGTGACGGCGCCCTGTTGCGCCGTGGTCGGATCGGTTGACAGCGCATTGGCGATGCCGATCTGCAACGCAATCATCATGCCCGCCGACAGTGTCGCCATCAGGATGACGCGACACAGAAGACCGAAGAACACGCCAATGGTGATTTCGCCGAGCAGGAGCAGGCCCAGCTGCGCCGGCTGCGTTGGCAGCACGGGGATCATGTCGCGGATCAGCGGTAACAGCACGAGAGTCAGCATCAGGGCGAAGACGAGGCGCGCCCGCGCATAGACATAGCCCTCGCCAAACCCAGGCAGGAAGGCTACCGCCCCACCGATGCGCGCGAAGGCCATGAAAAACTGGAAGATGGAAGCAGTGAGAAATTCCTCGATCGACATCGGCGGCCCTAACCGCCGATCCGCGCCATGATCTGTTCGGTGAAGTCAACCAGCGTGTGCAACATGAACGGCGCGAGCACCAGCAGCGACGAAAACACGATCAGGATTTTCGGCACAAAGGTCAGGGTCGCTTCCTGGATCTGGGTCAATGCCTGAAAAAGCGAGATGGTAAGGCCCACCACGAGCGAAATCAGCATCACCGGTACGCCGATCTTGAGCGTCACAATGACGGCGTTGCGAACGATTTCGAGGAGTGCTGCCTCATCCATGATGTGACCCCGACCGAATCGCGACAGCTCAGATCGGCATGCGGATGATGTCCTGATAGGCCGAAATGACGCGGTCGCGCACCGCCGTCACCGCCTGCAGGGTAACTTCGGCCGCGGATACGGCCGTGACCACTTCGGTCACATTGGCTGTGCCGGCGGCCGCCTTCATGGTCTGCTGTTCATCTGCCTTGCCGGCCGCGATCGAGTTGTCCTTGATGCCCTGCAGCAGCTCGCCGAAACTCACGCCGACGGTGTCGCGCGGCTCCAGCCCCTTGCTGCCAACTGACTTGGCCGCGGCGTTGTAGGCATTTACTGCGGTGCTGATGGTGGGATCGGCCATGGTTCGGGGTGCTCCGGGGCGCCTAACGCAGAATATCGATGGTACGGGTGAGCATGCTGCGCGAGGTCTCGATTACCTTGAGATTGGCTTCGTAGGATCGCTGCGCCTCGCGCATATCGGTCATCTCCACCAGGGTGTTGATGTTCGGCAGGCTGACATAGCCAGCCTCGTCCGCGGCCGGATGGCTGGGATCGTAGCGCTTGCGAAACTCGCTTGGGTCGGTGTCGATCTTGGCTACCTTGACCATGTCGGCCTGCATTTCCCGATCGAGCGCATTCTTGAAGGTGATCACCTTGCGACGATAGGGATCGGCACCGGGCGTTTCACCGACCGATTCGGCATTGGCAATGTTCTCGGCGATCACGCGCAGTCGCTGGCCCTGTGCACGCATGCCGGACGCCGAGATAAACATCGTGTCGAACAATTCCATCACTCACTCCCGTCACCGTTCGCCGAGGTTGCGAAAACCTTATCCGCGGCGGTCGTCAGTTGCGCCCGATTGCCGTCTTGAAGAGATCGACATGCTTGCGATAGAGGTTGACCATCATGTTGTAGTTGGTCTGGGTCTCGGACACCTTCATCATCTGTTCCTCGATGACGACGGCATTTCCCACCGGCGCGGTTTCATAGGTCTTGCGCGCCTTCTTGACGTCGAAATCGCCGACGGGTGCGACCGTCCCGGTCAGGTGGTGAGCGCTGGTACGCCGCGGCTCCACCGGCGCCAAACGGCGCATCTCGGCGTCGAAATCGAGCGGTTTCAGATCCTTGGGCTGATACCCGGCCGTGTCGGCATTGGCGATGTTCTGCGAAAGGACACGCGTCCGCTCACTCAACCAACTCATGCGCTGGGTGATGCGATCGAACAATGGGATACTGCTGAAGTCCATCCGCTCCGCTCCCTTGGACGCCCCGCCGATGATCGCGTGATCGCCAGCTTCCGGGGCGGGGCCATTGGGCAGTTTCGCCGCCCTCCCTTAAGATCCCGTTAAATTATATAAAATGCTATGAAAAATCTCGATAAATGCCGGCCTTTGCCGGTGCGCTTCACCTCGCTCCGGCGAACATATTGATTTCGCATCATATTGCGCGGCCTGTTAAGGCCTCGTTAAGTCGGGGACCGCATAGTATAAGAGAGCGAAGACGCGCCAATGCCCGAATCACTGTGCGGGTCAGGTCGATTCTCGGCGCCGCCACCGGTGCCGGCAAACGAGGAGCGGTAGCGATGGCCCGCCAGAGCGACGAGGACGAGGTCGGCCCCCGCCGACCGCGCTGGCCGCAGCCCCGGGACAAGCCGGCGATCGCGGTGGCGATCGACCAGAAGCCGCGCCTGGGACCGGACGGCTCGGAACGCACTGCGCCGCGCGTGGTTGCGACCGGGCGTGGCTCGGTTGCCGAGCAGATCCTCGAGATCGCCTTTGCCCAGGGGGTCCCCGTGCGCGAGGACCCCGACCTTGTGGAGTTGCTGGCAACCCTCGAACTGGAAGCCGAAATCCCGGTGGACGCGATCGCCGCGGTTGCGGAAATTCTCAGCTACATCTACCGGGCCAACGGCAGCAGGCCGGAGTCACCCGGCGATATGGCCACGGGGGGGAATTCATGAAACCAACGCCTCCAGAAAATCTGCCTGGCCAACTGCCGGCCGCGATCTCGGACCTGGCGCGGTTGATTGGCGAGACTCGCACGGCGGCAGAAACCGGGCAACTGGTTGAACTCGATCTTCTGGCCATGCGGATCGCCGTGCTCTGCGACGCCGTCGGCGCCCTGGATCCAGCCATCGCAAAGCCCCTGCGGCCCGGCCTTGAGGCCGTCATGGCGGAACTCGACGCACTCGATTTCACCTTGCGCCGACGCAATGTCGACCTCTCCCTCGACCTCGCCCAGGCCGACCGACGGCTGCGCGCGCAGATGGCCTATGGCAGCGGCGTCCCGGCCCAAAAACCCGATCAAAGCTGACGCGAAGACCATCCATGGAATCCGACACCTATCTGCGCTTCGTCCTTGTCCTCATCCTGGTCATCGGACTGATCCTGCTGCTGAGCTGGGTGCTGCGGCGCTTCGGTTTTGGCAATGTCATCCGCCCCGGCGCCAGGCGGCGCCTGCACGTGGTCGAAAGCGCCGCGGCGGGACCGCGCCATCGTCTGCTCCTGATCCGTCGCGACGAGGTCGAGCATCTGCTGCTGCTCGGCCCCAGCGGCGATCTGGTGGTCGAATCCGGTATCGGCGGCGCGCCGGCGAAACCCGGTGAAAGTGGTGGCACACGCAGCCCGACTTTCGACCTCGCCCTGGCACGCGGCGATGCGCCGACCCTGCGGGCCGAACGACGGCCCCGAGACGACGAGCCCACAGCATGATCCACCGCGTCCTGAGGCAAATGCCCCGGCGCGCCGCCGGAATCGCCGCCCTCTTCGGCCTGGTCCTGTTCCTGGCGATGGGGCCCGCGATGGCGCAGACTTTCTCGCTCGATCTGGGCGACGATGCGCCCGGCGGCACAACCGGGCGCATCGTCCAGCTGCTGGCACTGATGACGGTGCTGTCTCTGGCGCCGGGAATTCTCATCACCGTCACCAGCTTCACCCGGATCGCAGTCGTGCTGTCGCTGCTGCGCGCAGCCCTCGGCGCGCAGCAGACACCGCCCAACATGGTGCTGGTGAGCCTTGCCCTTTTTCTCACCGCCTTCGTCATGGCCCCCACCTTCCAGCAGGCCTATGACAACGGCGTTGCGCCGTTGATTGCCGAGGAGATCACCGAGGAACAGGCGCTGCCGCTGGTGGCCGAGCCCTTTCACACCTTCATGCTGAGCCAGGTCCGCGACAAGGATCTGGAATTGTTCATGGGGATGGCCCAGCTTGACGCGGTTGAAACGCCTGCCGATACGCCCTTCAAGGTGCTGATCCCGGCCTTCATGATATCGGAACTTCGCCGCGCCTTTGAAATCGGCTTCCTGGTTTTCCTGCCGTTCCTGATCATCGACATGGTGGTGGCTTCGGTGCTGATGTCGATGGGCATGATGATGCTGCCCCCGATCATGATCGCGCTACCGTTCAAGCTGATCTTCTTTGTCATGGTCGATGGATGGTATCTCGTCGCCGGCAGCCTGGTGCGCAGTTTCGGCACGGTCTGAGGCCGCGACCAAACCGCGGGCATCATTAGAGAGACGGTTCCGCCGGGCTGCTGAGGCTGGCCGCGCGCAGCCGGGTCCGGTAATCCTCGACGAAGGCGCCCAACTGGTCGACGCTGTCCATCGCGGCGCTGATGCTGTCGGCCAGGCTACTGCTGGGCGCCGTCAGCGTGGCAAAGGCGGTGGCATAGGGTCCTTTCGCCATCTGCGCGCCATGGGCCCGGCCGAGGCGACGCAGGCCGGCACGGTCATTGGCCAGGGACAGCGCAGTGGCCTGGTTCAGAATGAGCGGCGCCAGCGATTCAGTGAACTTGCGGTCCCGCTCGGCCGCCTGCGCCCCCTGATCGACATCGATGGTCAAGGCGAGGGCCGGATCCTCGGCCACGTCCTCGCTGCTCAGCGGCGCGGGAAAGTCGAGTTGCAGCCGCGCCGCTTCCGCCGCGATCAGCCTGTCCAGCGCTGCCGCCGCGGCCGGCCATTCCCGCAGGCGCCATTGCAGATCGGCTTTCAGCCACAGCCCGTCGAGGCTGTTATCGTCGCGGATCAGCGCCAGTCCCTGCAGCGTATCGCCGACCTCGAACAGGGCGCGACCCTGCAACCGCCGCCGCTGTGCCGCGAGTTCGGGCGGCATTTCCGGCAGCTCGCTTTCCTTGATGGCGGTAAGGGCCAGATCCGGCTTGCCGTCGAGCAGCGCCACCGCCGCCCAACGCGTGCCCGCCTTGGCCTTGTCGATGCCACTCAGCCGCTTGGTCACCTGATTCTCGAGCAATTGCCCGGCACTGTCGAGGAGATCGACCTTGACCAGGCGGTCGGCCAGCGCCGTGATCATGCGATCGCCATCCGCCCCGCTCGGCGTCAGCTCCCGGAATTCATCGTAGAGCGCCACCGCCATGAGGGGTGAGAGCCGATC
>JAEUKV010000261.1 GCA_016794165.1 Rhodospirillaceae bacterium | reverse complement strand
GATCGTGGTGGTCTCGCTGGTGCTCGGCTTCCTCCTCATCCTGCCCATCGGCGGCGCCGACATGCCGGTCGTGGTTTCGATGCTGAATTCCTATTCCGGCTGGGCGGCGTGCGGCATCGGCTTCACGCTGGCCAATCCGCTTCTCATCATCACCGGCGCCCTGGTGGGTTCCTCGGGCGCCATCCTCAGCTACATCATGTGCAAGGGCATGAACCGCTCGATCTTCAACGTGATCCTGGGCGGCTTCGGCACGGATTCGGGCGGTGCCGCGGCGGCGGCGGGGGGCGGTGCCGACCGGCCGGTCAAGGCCGGCAGTGCCGACGACGCCGCCTTCATCATGAAGAACGCCGCCAGCGTCATCATCGTGCCGGGCTATGGCATGGCGGTCGCCCAGGCGCAGCACGCGCTCCGCGAGATGGCGGATCTGCTGAAGGCCGAGGGGGTCAAGGTCACCTACGCGATCCATCCGGTGGCGGGGCGCATGCCGGGCCACATGAACGTGCTCCTCGCCGAAGCCAACGTGCCCTATGACGAGGTGTTCGAGCTTGAGGACATCAACCGCGACTTCGCCCAGGCCGACGTCGCCTTCGTCATCGGCGCCAACGACGTCACCAACCCGGCGGCCAAGACCGACCCCAAGAGCCCGATCTACGGCATGCCGATCCTGGACGTCGAGCAGGCCAAGACCGTACTCTTCATCAAGCGCTCGATGGCCTCGGGCTATGCCGGCGTCGACAACGAACTCTTCTTCCGCTCCAACACCATGATGCTGTTCGGCGACGCCAAGAAGATGTGCGAGGACGTGGTCAAGGCCTTCGGGCACTGAGCTTGGCGGGACAGCGCGTCCTCGTTCTGGGGGCGGGCGGCTTCATCGGCCGTCACATCTTCGCTGCCTTGGCCGATGCCGGGCATGTACCGATCGCTGGCCTGCGCGATGGCACCGGCACGGCCGCCTTTGCGGGTTGGGAGATCATGCCGGTCGATTTCCGACGTGACCATGATGTGGCCGTTTGGGGCAAGCGCCTGCAGGGGATTGACGCCGTCGTCAACTGCATCGGCGTCCTGACCGGTCCGGATTCCAGAGCGGTTCATGTCACCGGCCCTCAGGTCCTGCGTCGCGCCTGCGAGCAATTTGGCGTCCGGCGGCTAATCCATGTCTCCGCGATCAGCGCCAGCGACGCGGCCGGAACCGCCTACGCCGCAGACAAGCGTTCGGCCGAGGACGATCTGCGCGCCAGCGATCTCGACTGGATCATCCTGCGCCCATCGCTGGTCTATGCCGATGGCTCCCATGGCGGCACGTCGGTCCTGCGCGGGCTTTCCGGGTTCCCAGGCATCGTGCCGCTCCCCGGCGATGGCTGCCAGATCTTCAGCCCGATCCATGCCGAAGACCTTGCACGTGCCATCCTACGTCTCCTGGCGCCGGACGCGCTGTGCCGCGTTGTTTTGGAGCCCTGCGGGCCCGAGACGCTAACCCTGCGCGAGATCGTGCTGGCTTGGCGCAAATGGCTTGGCCTCGCAGCGGCACCAGTCATTCATGTACCAATGCCGATTGTCCGTGGCTTGGGTCGCGTCATGGAGAGGCTCGGCGGCGGTCCGCTTTCGGCGACGGCAGTCCGGCAGCTGGAGGTGGGCAATGCTGGAGATGGGCGGCAATTCGCCGAGACTATGGGGTTCACGCCCGACAACCTGGCGACCTGGCTCCGTCGCCGCCCGTCATCGGTCCAGGACAAATGGCATGCCCGCCTTTACTTCCTCCGGCCACTGGCCCGTATCGTCCTGGCTGTCACCTGGTTGCTGTCGGGGCTGATAGGGCTGTTCGCACCCGACGCCTTCGTCACCGCCGCGCTGGCGCCGCTCGGACTCGATGCCATTTCCGGCATCATGAAGTTCCTTTTCTGCGGCCTCGATATCGCAATAGGTCTGGCATTGCTCGCGCGCTGGCGACCCTGGACCCTGTTCCTCATTCAGATGGCGGTGGTGCTCGCCTATACACTGGCGCTGTCGCTGGGGGCGTCGCATCTATGGATTGATCCATTCGGGCCACTCGTAAAGAACGGCGTCTTTCTGGTGCTGGCGGCTTTCGTGGCAGCCCTCGAGGACGACAGATGATCGGTATCTACGAACTGGCCAAATGGCTGCATATCCTTAGTTCCACGCTCCTGTTCGGATTGGGACTGGGCACGGCGTTCTACATGCTGATGGCTTGGCGCTCGGGCCGCGCCGTCCTTGCCGCCGGGATCGGCCGCATGGTCGTGCAGGCTGACTGGATTTTCACCACCAGCAGCGGAATCATCCAGCCGCTCAGCGGCTTTGCCCTGGTTTGGCTTGGCGGCTGGGATCCCTTGGCCGGCTGGCTAGTCGTTAGTTATGTGCTCTATGTGGTTGCCTTATCTTGCTGGCTTCCCGTTGTTGCCCTGCAGATTCGCGCGACGCGTACTGCCACGCTTGCAGAGGCTAGGGGCGAAACTCTGCCACCCCAATACCACGCCATGATGCGAATTTGGTTTTGTCTTGGCTGGCCGGCTTTTCTGGCACTTGTCTCGATCTTCCTGCTGATGGTGGCGAAACCCGATATCGGCAGGCTGTTTGCCTAACCCCGCTTCCTGTTATTGGGTGAGTTGGAGGCAAAGACCAGGACCCGGTTCGCCGTGACGCCGTCATCCGAGAGCGGCAGGAACAGCGTTTCGTCGTTGATCCATTTGCCGTTGGTCGAGACATAGGGCCTGGCGTCGTATTGCGGCTGCAGGGTCTTCACCGTGAGCTCGTACCAGCCGAGCGCATCCTCGCGCGTGGGGCCGATGAAGCCCTCGGCCACGGATTTCCCGGTGGGATCGAAGCCGCGCACCTCGACTTCCTTGGTACCGACCAGGCGATAGACGAAGCGGCGTGCGTCGGGGACCACGTCGACGATGATGAGGCGTGAAAGCAGGCGCGGGATGTCGATGGGGTCGATGTCTGTGCGGCGCGGTGGGCGCCCATCGCGGCACCGATCGCGCCAATAGGTATAGATCTGGCGCAGTTGCGGACCGGCCGTCCGTAACCATTCTGGATCCGTGATGACCATGCCAACCCCACCCCGCTTTACGCCGGAGCAGTCCAGCGCTGCTTGATTACGCCACAGGTCGCCGCTTGGTTCTATCGCCGGTATTGGCCCCAAAAGTCATCGCCCCGCCGACAGGATCGGCAGGGCGAGAGCAAAGTGCGTGTTTCGTCGATCTTGCGCCGTCCCGGAGAGGGGACGGGGAGTGCGGGCGACTAGAAGCCCTCGCGCTCCATGCGCTTGCGCATCAGCTTCCGATAGCGACGCACCGCCTCGGCCGCTTCGCGCGCCTTGCGCTCGGAGGGCTTCTCATAATTGCGACGCATCTTCATTTCCCGGAAAATCCCCTCGCGCTGCATCTTCTTCTTGAGCGCGCGCAGGGCCTGATCGACATTGTTGTCACGGACGAGCACTTGCACGGTTGACCACGGCTCCTTTCGCCGATTGGAGTAAAGCTGGAAACAAAAGAAACTGTCGGGCGGCCCAGGGACTGCCCGTCTGGGGCGATGCTTTAGCACAGGCCCTTTCGCTTGTGAAGCCCCGCGGCGGTCGATTTTCCCGAGATCCCCCTTCCTAAGTCGCTGATCCAAGGCCATATTCTGCGTGGAAAGAAGGATCTGCCGATGGCCATACTCAAGATCGCCCGTATGGGGCACCCCGTCCTGAAGCGGGTCGCGGACCCGGTCGCCGACCCGACCAGTCCGGAAATACACAAACTAATCAACGACATGATCGACACCTTGGAGGATATCGGCGGGGCCGGCTTGGCCGCGCCCCAGGTCCATGTGCCGTTGCGGGTCGTCATCTTTCATGTGCCGGGGGCCAGAATTGCGCTGGAGGAGGGCGAGGAATCCCGGGGACGGGAGGGCATTCCGCTGACCGCACTGATCAATCCCGAGATCGTCCCCCTGTCCGACTCGATGGCGGAGGGGCTTGAGGCCTGCCTGTCGGTTCCGGGCCTCGCTGGCATGGTGCCGCGCTTCACCCATATCCGCTATCGCGCCCTGGCTCCCGATGGCACCCTGATCGAGCGCGAGGCCACCGGGTTTCACGCCCGTGTCGTGCAGCACGAATGCGATCACCTCGACGGGGTGCTCTATCCGATGCGCATGCGCGACCTGGGGAGCCTGGGATTCGTCGAGGAACTGCGGCGCTTCGAGGACAAGGAAGCGGCCGATTGACGCGCGGCCAGAGCCGCGGGCCGAGCCGCGCCGGTTTGCGGCGGCAGGGATATGGGTCACAATGCGCCGCATCCGGGCGCAGGCGCAGCGATTGGTGCGGTGTGCGCTGGAACGAAGCCGAATGTGGAGTGTTGAGTGACGAACCGAAGTTATGACCGCGAAGGCGACCGCTTGAAACTGGTTGACGCCATCATGACCCATGTGCCGTTCGACGGCTGGACCGACGCGGCGCTGAAGGCCGGGGCGGCCGATGCCGGGATCGACCTTGCGCGCGCCCTCAATGCCTTTCCCGGCGGCATGGCGGAGGTGCTGGCGTTCAATCACGAACTGGCCGACCGGCGCATGGTCGAGGCCTTGGCACGACAGGACGTGGCGACAATGAGAATCCGCGACCGCATTGCGGGCGCTGTGCGCCTGCGCCTGGAACTGGTCGAGCACCAGCGCGAAGCGGTGCGCTCGGGGCTCTCCTTCCTGCTTTTGCCTGAGAACGCCGCCCTCGGTCCCAAGCTGCTTTACCGCACCGTCGATGCGATCTGGTTTGCGATCGGCGACCGATCGACGGATTTCAGCTTCTACACCAAGCGGGCGCTGCTGGCGGCGGTCTATTCCTCGACCCTGCTCTATTGGCTCAATGACAAGAGCGGGGGCCATACGGCGAGCTGGGCCTTTCTCGACCGCCGCATCGCCGAGGTGATGAAAATTCCGCAGGTAACCGGACAGATTCGCGCCGCACTCGGGCGCCTGCCCAACCCGCTGGCCCTGCTGGGTCGAGAAGGTGCCCTGCCGATCGGCATGGGCCCGCGCCGACGCCGCGCCAGGCGGGGGCGTCCCTAGCGATCATGCAATCGACCGGCATGGATTTCGACTTCAGCCACCTCGACCTCACGGTCGCGGTCAATCTGGTGGTGGCCCTCGCGGTCGGCCTTCTGATCGGCCTGGAACGGGAATGGCGCAAGCAGGGCCAGGGTGACCCCGCCGATGGCGAAGCGCGCGAGAGCCGGATCGGCATTCGCACCTTCGGCCTGATCGGATTGGTGGGCGGGCTGGCGGGTGTGGTGGCGGGGAAGGCCGGACCCTGGCTTGCGCCCGCGGCCCTGCTCGCCTTGGCCATCCTCCTGATCTCCGACCGGCGCCAGGACGCGAAGGGGCGGACGACCGGCCTTGCCGAGGACATGACGACGCTGGTGGCGGCCCTCGCCACGGCCCTGCTGGGCCTGCTGGCGGCGAGCGGTGCCACCGAGCTTGCCGTGGCGGTGGCGGTCGTGGTGGTGACGCTGCTCTATCTCAAGCCGACGCTGCATCGCCTGGTCGGCAGGATGACCGAGACCGAGTTGAAGGCGATGGTGCGGTTCCTGGTGATCTCGCTGGTGATCCTGCCGGTGCTGCCGAACGAGGATTATGGACCCTACCAGGCGCTCAATCCGCGCGACATCTGGTTGCTGGTCGTGATGATCTCGGCGCTCTCCTTCGTCGGTTACTTCGCGATCCGCTCGCTGGGGGCGGCCCTCGGCTGCCTGGCGACCGGCCTCTTCGGCGGCATGGTCTCCTCCACCGCGACCACCGTGACCTTCGCCCGCATGGCGTCCGAGAGGCCGAAACAGGGCCAGATGCTGGCCACCGGCGTCGTTCTCGCCAACGCCGTCATGGCAGCCCGCATCCTTGTGGTCGCCGCCGTCCTGGCACCGTCCCTGGCGATGGCACTCGCCCTGCCGCTCGGCCTCGCCGTACTCACCGCGGCGCTCATGGTCGTGGTGATGTGGCGCACCGGCCAGAACGGCAAGGTGGCCGGGGAATCGCTCTCGCTCGACAATCCCTTCCAACTTAGTCAGGCGGTCAAGTTCGCGTTGCTGCTCGCTGTCATACAATTGCTCGAGCGTTTCCTGAGCGACCAGTTCGGCACCAGCGGCGTTCTGATCCTGGCCGCGATTGCGGGTCTCGCCGATGTCGATGCGATCACGATCTCGGTCTCGCGCAGCGCGGGGGCGGGCGAAGCAATGTCGGCGCTGGTCGCGGCGATCCTGCTGGCGGCCGGCAGCAACACCGTGGTCAAGGGGATTCTGGTCCTGCGCGCCGGCGGTACCTTCGCGCGCTGGGGTGTCGCCGCGCTTGCCGCCATGGCCGCCGCCGCGACACTGGGCGCCGTGCTGCAGCAGATCTATCTCTAGCGGCTCAGTCCGAGTTGTCCGGCGGTGTCGACTTGCCTGTCAGTGCCTTGCCGTCAAGAGCCCGTTCGCTGCGCTCCTGAGTCGCGCGATCAGCGGCCTTTTCTTCCTTGCTGCGGCCGAACCGGACGCGATTCTCGGCGGCCAGACTCTCGTCTTTTTGCCGTTTTTTGGCCTTCCTGATGCGGTTGAGGTTGACGATTTCGGCCAAATGACACCTCGCGGAAATGTCAGTGACGCGGCAGACAACTAACTTGCCCCCCATTCTCCCGAAAGGCGATACTGGGCGCAAGCGGGTTTGCGAACCGAAAACGAACAACGACCATCGATGTTGCGTCGGTGGCGGACCGGGAGATGGCGACCATGAAGAAAACACTCAAGATCGGCGGTGGAATTGTCGCCGTTATCCTTGTCCTCCTCCTGGTCGCGCCGTTCTTCATCGACCTCAACAGCTACAAGGGCCTGATCACCGAACAGGCCAAGGCCGCGACCGGGCGCGATCTGGTGATCGAGGGCGATATCTCGCTCTCGCTGCTGCCGCTGCCATCGGTTTCCGTGGCCGGCATCAAGTTCGGCAACGCGCCCGCCGGTGCCGCGGCGAACATGGCGGAGGTCGAGCGGGTCGAGGTCAAGGTGGCCCTGCTGCCGCTGCTCTCGCAGAAGGTCGAGATCAAGAGCATCGAACTGGTCAAGCCGACCATCATCCTGGAGAAACTGATGGATGGCAGCGGCAATTGGGAAATTGCCCCGGCCGCAGAAGATGCCGCGACGCCCGCGCCGGCCCCGGCCGAAGATGCCGGTGGCGGCTATGACATATCGGTTGCCGGTGCCAGCATCACCGACGGCGTCCTGGTGTATCGCGATCTCAACACCGCGAGTGAGCAGCGGATCGAGAATCTCAATGTCGACCTGTCGATGGGCAGCCTGCAGGGGCCGTTCAATGCAACCGGTGGCGTCACGGCCATGGGCATGCCGCTGGGATTCGTGGTCGATGTCGGCAGGCTCGATCCGGCGCAGCCGATGCCGATCAGCCTGTCGCTGCGGATCGACGAGGCGGGTGCCACGATCGGCTTTTCCGGCCAGGCTGACCTGAAGGCGGCGGAAACCGACGACCAGCCGATCCTCGTGGGCAAGCTTACCGGCAAGGGCGACAATGTCGCGAAACTGATCGCCGTGCTATCGGGCGGCGCGGCGCAGGAAGGGCCGCTGGCCCAGGCCTTCGCCCTCGACGGCGAAGTCTCAGCGGCGAAAACCAGTGCCGAGTTGAAGAACTTCACTGCGACGCTGGGCGAGATGGCGGCGCGAGGCGGTGTTGCCGCGACAATGGGCGAGACGGTCGACATCGACGCCAATCTCGCCATGGGGCGTCTCAACCTTGACGATCTGCTGCCGCCCAGTGGTGGCGCGGCGCAGGCCGAAGCGGCACCGCCGCTCGCCGCCGAGAACGGCGCTGCCGCCGGCGGTTTCGCGCTGCCGGAAGGAATCAATGCCAAGGCCACGGTCACCATCGACCAGGTCGTGGTGCAGGGCAATGCGATCGACCAGGTCCGGGTGGTCGCGGCCTTGGCGGATGCCAAGCTGAATCTGACCGAGGCATCGGCGCAGCTGCCCGGCGCCACCAGCGTCAAGATCGGCGGCACCCTGGAGGCGCTCAACGGGCAACCCGCTTTTGCCGGCGGGCTCGATGTCAACTCTTCCAATCTGCGCGGCCTGATCGATGCCTTTGCCAAGGGTGCCGTGGATTCGGTGCCGGGCGACCGGCTGCGCGCCTTCGCGCTTAACAGCCGCGTCACCTTCACCCCGACTCAGGTGGCCCTGTCGGACCTCGCCGCCAAGCTCGATGCAACGCGGATCGGCGGCGGCCTGACCGTGGCCCTGCCGGATGGCAAGCTGCGCCAGCGCATGGCCTTCGGTGTTGGCCTTTCGCTCGACCAGATGAATCTCGATGGCTACATGCCCAAACCCGGAGCGGAATCCGCCGCATCGGCCTCGGCCGAGCCGGCGGCTGCCGAAGGCGGCAACCCGCTGCAGGCACTGAAACCCCTGGGCGATCTCGATGCCAATGTCGAGCTGCGCGCCGGCAAGCTGATGCTCAACGAGCAGCAGATCCAGAAACTGCATGTCCTGATCGGGCTCGCCAGCGGCATCCTCACCATCGAGGACCTGTCGGTGGGCGATCTGATGGGCGGCAAGGGGGCAATCAAGGGTCAGGTCGTCGACCTCAAGGGCAACCCTCGTTTTGACCTCGATTTCGACGTCACCGCGAAGGATGCCAACAACCTCGCGCGCATGGCAGGCAGCGAGCCGGCGGGCAAGCTGGGCTCACTCTCGCTCAAGGGCAAGGCATCGGGCGGTGGCGACGAAGTCTCCTACGACGTCGCCATGGCGATGACCGGCATCGGCCTCCACGGCACGGCCAAGGGCGGTGCGGCCGGCCTGCTCGGTGGCGGGATCCCGCGCATCAATTCGGATTTCGACGTCAAGATCGGCAAGCTGGCGCCGCTGCTGGCGCTGGGTGGCGCCACCGATCCGACCCAGATCAAGGCGGCGGACAATCTCGGCGCCATCAGTTTCAAGGGCAACGCGCAAAGCGGAACTGACGACCTTGCTTACGATGTCGACCTCGCCATGAGCGGGATTGGCGGCGCCGGCAAGCTTTCCGGCAAGATCACCGGCATCTCCTCGGCGACGCCGCAGGTGGATTCCGTCCTCGATCTCAGGGCCGACCGGCCGGCCGCCTTGCTGCAACTGGCGGGTCTTGCCGGACCCAAGGCGCAGGCGATGGGGGCTCTCGCCGCCAAGGGCGCTCTCAAGGGCGGCGCCGACGACATGAATCTCGATCTCGGCCTGCAGGCGGCGGGCGCCAGTGCCAAAATCGCCGGCAACATCAAGGCCAAGGCCGAGCCCATGGCCTTCGACCTCTCCCTGCAGGCCAATCATCCCGAGTTCACCCAATTGCTGGCCCTGGCGGATCTCCCGAGTTCGGGCGCCAAGGCGGGGCCGCTGGCCTTGCAGGCCAAGGCCAGCGGCACCACCGCCAAGGCATCGGTCAGTGGGCTGGATTTCCGCTGGGGCGATTCCAGCCTCGCCGGCGATGCCGATTACGACGCCACCGGTGCCAAGCCGATGGTGCGCGCCAATCTGGCCGGCGGCACGGTCAACCTGGTTCCCTTCATGGGCGGTGGCGGCGCCAAGTCCGAGGCCGGCGCCTCGGGCGGCGGCGGCGATGGTTCGCCCTGGTCGAACGAGCCGCTCGACCTTTCCGCGCTGAAGGCGCAGGACGCCGACATCGATTTCAAGGCGGCCTCGCTGATCATGCCGGACCAGCGGATCGACGATCTGGTCGCCAAGGTGATTGTGAAGGATGGCGTTCTTACGATGAACACGCTCTCCGGCCGCATTTATGGCGGTGGCTTCAATCTCTCCGGGACCTCGGTCGATGCCCGCGCGACGCCGCAGATCATTGCCAAGATGGCGATCGACCAGATCCAGATCGGCGAGGTTCTGGGCGGCGGCATCGCCGGCAACCAGGTCAAGGGGCCACTGTCGCTCAACCTCGATCTCACCGGCGCCGGCGAGAGCCAGGCCGCGATCGTGCGCTCCCTTGCCGGCAAGGGCGATCTCGGCGGCACCATGATGATCATCGGCAAGGTCGAGCAGACCGTTGGCTCCGCGCTCTTGGGCGTGCTGGGTCAGAAGGTGAAGGAGGTGAAGGGGGTTGCCGACAGCATCAACGGCGTCATCGGCTCCTATATGGGCGTCGATAACCAGCTCTCCGGCACGTTCGACATCGCCCAGGGCGTCCTCGACACCCAGGATTTTGCCTTCCAGAACCCCCGCGCGCGCGGCGCTGCGAAGGGGCAGGTCGATCTTGGCGCCTGGGCGCTCAACATGCTGGTGGATCTCTTCGGGGCCGAGGCGGAGGCCGCCTTCATGAGCATCAACCTCACCGGTCCGGTGAACAGCCCGCGGCCGGCCTTCTCCGGCAGCGGCGCCGCGGGACCTGCCAGTGGCCTGGTGCCGGGCCTCAACCTGCCTGGTATCGGCAACATCCCTGGCCTGGGCAGCGCCGGTGCCGAGGGTGGCGGCCTGCAGCTTCCAGGCGGTATCACCGTTCCCGGCCTTGGTGGCAGCGAGGCGCCGGCCGGTGGCGAGCCAGGTGCCGCGGCCCCGGCCGGCGGCCTCCTCAACGAGATTCCCGGTGTTGGCGATCTGCTCGGTGGCAAGAAGAAGGAAAAGACTCAGGCCGAGCCGGTCCAGGTTCCAGTGGAGGCGGCGCCAGCGGAGTCGGTGCCGGCGGAGTCGGTGCCGGCGGCCGCGCCCGAACCGGGTGCGATTGCGCCGTCGGAGTTGATTCCTTCGGAAGCAATCCCCGCGGAGGCTGCGCCCGCTGAAGCAGTGCCAGCCGAAATGGCGCCCGCTGAGCCTGTCCCTGCGGAGGCTGCGCCGGCGGAGGCCTTGCCCGCAGAGGTCCCAGCCGAGGCTGCACCGGCCGAAGTTGCGCCGGCCGAGGCTGCGCCTGCGGAAGCTGCACCTGTGGAGCCCCTGCCGGAAGAAGTGGCCCCGGCAGAGCCCGGCGCTGTCCCCGGGGAGTTGCTGCCCTTGCTGGAGGGTGCCGAACCAGGCGCCATCCCGACGCCCTGATGCTGCGTCAACCAGCGCGGCCCGCGCGCAGGACGAAGACGCGAATGGCGCTGGAAAGGTTGGGGTTGCCCGGATCGGCGGCGCGCGCCCGATCGATTTCGGCGATCAGGGTTGAGATCGAGCAATCGCGCGCCTGTGCGATCATCTTCAAGTCGTCCCAGAAGGCGTGCTCCAGGGTGACCGAGGTGTTGTGCCCGGCAATGCTGACCGAGCGTTTCTTGAGCGTCGTGGGTGAGACCGGTTCCGGCATGGCGGTCTCACCCATCGTCGCCTATTTCGGCCCCAGCATGTCCTGCGGGCGGACCCATTTGTCGAACTGATCCGATGTGAGCAGGCCAAGGGCCAGGGCCGCCTCCTTGAGGCTGGTGCCGTCCTTGTGTGCCTTCTTCGCCACCTTGGCGGCATTGTCATAGCCGATATGGGTGTTGAGCGCGGTGACCAGCATCAGCGACTGCTCCAGCGACTGCTTGATCTTCGGCAGATTGGGCGTGATGCCGACCACGCAATTGTCGGTGAAGCTCATGGCGGCGTCGGCGATCAGCTGCCCGGATTGCAGGACGTTATGGATGATGACCGGCTTGAAGACGTTGAGCTCGAGATGGCCGTTCGAGCCGGATACGGTCACTGCCACATTGTTGCCCATGATCTGGGCGCAGACCATAGTCATGGCCTCGGCCTGTGTCGGGTTGACCTTGCCGGGCATGATCGACGAGCCGGGCTCGTTCTCCGGCAGGTTGATCTCGGCAAGGCCCGAGCGTGGACCTGAACCCAGCAGGCGGATGTCGTTCGCGATCTTCATCAGCGAGCAGGCAATGACGTTGTAGGCGCCGGAGATCTCGACGAAGGCGTCGTGGGCCGCCATGCCCTCGAACTTGTTGGCGGCGGTCTGATACGGCTGGTCGGTGAGATTGGCGAGTTCCTTGGCGAATGCCTTGTCGAATCCCTTGGCGGCGTTGAGGCCGGTGCCGACAGCGGTGCCGCCCTGCGGGACCATCAGCAGGCGCGGCGCCGTCGCCTGCACCCGCTCGATCCCAAGCCGGACCTGCGTGGCATAGGCGGCGAATTCCTGGCCCAGGGTCACCGGGGTCGCATCCTGGAGATGGGTGCGGCCGATCTTGATGATCTTGCCAAACTGCTTGGCCTTCTTCTCAAGTGCTTCGGCCAGGTGATCGAGCGCCGGGATTACCTCTTCGGCGATTTGATGAACGGCGGCGATGTGCATCGCTGTGGGAAAGCTGTCGTTCGACGACTGCCCGTAATTGACCTGGTCGTTGGGATGGATCGGCTTCTTGTCGCCGCGCTTGCCACCCAGCATTTCATTGGCGCGGTTGGCCAC
Source organism: Rhodospirillaceae bacterium (assembly GCA_016794165.1). Classification (GTDB taxonomy): domain Bacteria; phylum Pseudomonadota; class Alphaproteobacteria; order Dongiales; family Dongiaceae; genus Dongia. The sequence continues at coordinate 34,856 of JAEUKV010000261.1, read as the reverse complement.
CACTTCGTTCACGTTCATGTTGGTCTGGGTACCCGACCCGGTCTGCCAGACGACCAGCGGGAAATGCTCGTCGAGGGCGCCCGATGCCACCTCGCCAGCGGCCGCGACGATCGCCTTGCCGAGCTTCTTGTCGAGCTTGCCGAGCTTCATGTTGGCGAGCGCCGCCGCCTGTTTCAGGGTGCCGAAAGCGCGGATGACGCCGACCGGCATGCGCTGGCCGCCGATCCGGAAATTCTGCAGGGAACGCTGGGTCTGGGCACCCCACAGCTTGTCGGCCGGCACGTCGATCGGGCCCATGGAATCGGTTTCGATGCGGGTGGCGCCCTTGGCGGGGCTCTTGGCGCGCGCGGCTGCCTTCTTGGCCATTGTCGTCTCCATCAGGATAAGGCGTCGGGAAAAGGGTTTGGACCCGTTCTAACGGCTTTCCCCCCGCGATGAAAGGGTGGCGAAACGTGGGCACTTCGTCGCAGCGAAAGCAAACTCAAAGAAATGGATTTTGGCGCGGTTTTCGTTTGGTTGGGCGGGACTTGCCTGCGCGGGCCCTGGTGGCCGCGATGCGCCGGCTGGCAGCCACCGCGCCGGTGACCCATTCCTGCAATGTTCCCGTCTGCGCCAGCACCTCGTCGGGACAGCGCCAGTAACTGTTGACGGTGACTTCGCCCTTGCGGGTTTCATAGCGGAAGGGCGTGCTGCCGGCATGGGCGAAATCGGGGCGGTTCCGGTCGTCGACCTTGAGATAGAGGGTTTCGCCCAGAACCAGTGCGAAGATCACGCCATCGAGATAGAGGCCGTAACCACTGAACATGGGCTTGGCGCGGAATGGTCCGAGCGGCGTCAGCCGGCGATCGAGATCGGCGACGATCGCCTTCGCCCGGGGCCCGGCCATTCAGCCGTTCTTGCCAAGGCGGCAATGCGCGATCACGAAATCGGCGATTGCCTCGATGTCGTTGAGATCGATCTGCGGCAACGGCGATTCCGGCACTGGCCCATCGCACAGGATGGCGACATAGGTGGGATCGCCGGTCGACAGCAACGGCTTGCCATTGGCGGCGCGGTGGATCTCGATCTTGTCGTGGGGCTGTTGCTTGAACCCTTCGATCAACAGCAGGTCCACCGGCGACATGTGGCCGATCAGCGTCGCGGCATCCGGCTCCGGAGCGTCGCGCAACTCATGCATCAGCGCCCATCGCTTGCCGGAAGCGATCATTACCTCGGTGGCACCGGCGGCGCGGTGGACGTACGAATCCTTGCCGGGCGTGTCGATGTCGAAGGCATGATGGGCATGTTTCATGGTCGAGACCGTGAATCCGCGACCGGTGAGAACCGGGATCAGTTTGGCCATCAAGGTGGTCTTGCCGGCACCGCTCCAGCCGGCCAATCCGAGGATTTTCATCCGTGCGGCTTCGTGAGGTCGCCGGCCATGTGCTTGAGGCCGAGGCGCAGGTAGTCGTAGCCGGTGACCACGGTGAGCGCCGCCGCCAGCCACAGGAGCCCGTCGCCGATCTCGATCACCGGCAGCCAGCTCGGGCCGGCCGATCCGACGATCAGGAAGCCCAGTGCCACCATCTGGGCGGTGGTTTTCCATTTGGCCAGCACGGTGACCGGCACGCCGACCTTCAGCTCGGCGAGGTATTCGCGCAGGCCAGAAACCATGATCTCGCGGCACATGATGATGAGGGCGGGCAGCACCGACCAGCCATTCACCTGCTGTGTTGCCACCATGGCCATCAGGATGGCGCCAACCACCAGCTTGTCGGCGATGGGGTCCAGGAACCGGCCCAGGGCCGAAACCTGATCCATCCGGCGCGCGATGTAGCCGTCGAAGAAATCGGTGATGCAGGCGATCGCAAACAGCACCAGGGCGGACCAGCGGAAAACCGGCTGCTCCAGGAAGAGCAGGCCCGCGATCAGCGGGATGGCGGCGATCCGCGACAAGGTCAGGATGTTGGCGATATTCGGCATGGCGGCTTTCGGCGAGACTGAAACCGGTGCGACATTAGCAGGAACGGATTGCCATGTCACAGGCGGCCGGCGCATAGCCCGTTTGCGCCGGGGAAGGGGCGTCGTCGCCCCCGGCGGAGGCCGTCAACCCTGGTGGAAATGGTCGTAGATCTTGCGGGCGACCGTCTCCGATATGCCGGGGACGGATGCGAGGTCGGTGAGGCCCGCCTGTGCCACGGCGCGGGCGGAGCCGAAGTGCATCAGCAGTGCCTTCTTGCGCCTGGCGCCGATGCCGGCGACCTCATCCAGGGGGGACTTGGCGATGTCCGCCGACCGTTTGGCGCGGTGCGTGCCGATGGCGAAGCGATGCGCCTCATCGCGCAGGCGCTGCAGGTAATAGAGAACCGGGTGCTTGGGATCGAGGCTGAATGGCGCGCGATCCGGCATGAAGAATCGCTCTCGCCCGGCATTGCGGTCCGGCCCCTTGGCGATGGCAGCGATGGCCACGTCGTCGATGCCGAGTTCCGCAAACACCTCCATGGTCACCGACAGCTGGCCCTGGCCGCCATCGATCAGGACCAGGTCCGGCCAGGTGGCATGGGTATCGTCCGGATCTTCCTTCAGGGCGCGGGTAAAGCGACGGGTCAGCACCTGGCGCATCATGGCATAGTCATCGCCAGGTTCGATCGGGGCCTCGCCGGCATCCGTGTTGGCCGGCTTGATGCTGAATTTCCGGTACTGGTTCTTCATGAAACCGTCGGGGCCGGCGACGATCATGCAGCCATAGGCATTGGTGCCGGAGATATGGCTGTTGTCGTAAACCTCGATCCGCTTGGGCGGTGCTTCCAACTCGAATACTTCCGCCATGGCTGACATCAGCTTCGCCTGGCTGGCCGTTTCCGCCATGCGCCGCGCGAGGGCCTCCTTGGCATTGAGCAGGGCATGATTGACCGGCTTGCGCTTGTCGCCGCGCCGTGGCGTCAGGATTTCCACCCTGGCACCGGCGCGCAACGACAGCGCCTCGGTCAGGAGTGCAAGTTCCGCAGGGGTCTCGTTGACCAGGATCAGCCGCGGCGGCGTCTTGTTCTCATAGAACTGGGCCAGGAACGCCGCCAGGATCTCCGGTGGTTCGGCGGTCTTGTCATGGGCCGGAAAATAGGCGCGGTTGCCGTAATTGCCGTGATTGCGGAAGAAGAACACCTGGATGCAGGTATGGCCGCTTTCATGATAGGCGGCGATGATGTCGGCCTCCTCGACGCCCTCCAGATAAATGTCCTGCCGGCTCTGAATCAGGGCAAGGGCCTGGACACGGTCACGCAGTCTGGCGGCGCGCTCGAACTCAAGTGCATCCGATGCCGCCTGCATTTCCGCGCTGAGGCGCTGCTTGACCTTGTCGCTCTTGCCGGTCAGGAAGTCGCGCGCTTCTTCGACCAGGGTCGCGTAGTCGGCTTCCGAGATGCGGCCGACGCAGGGGGCCGAACAGCGCTTGATCTGGTATTGCAGGCAGGGCCGCGTGCGGCTGGAGAAGATCGAATCGGAACAGGGGCGCAGCAGAAAGGCGCGCTGCAGGGCGACGATGGTGCGGTTGACCGCCCCGGCAGAGGCGAAGGGCCCGAAATACTGTCCCGGTCGGCCACGGGCACCGCGGTGCTTGGTGATCTGCGGCGCCGGATGATCGGCGGTGATCAGGATATAGGGAAAGCTCTTGTCGTCCCGCAGCAGCACGTTGAAGCGCGGCCGGTAGCGCTTGATGAGGTTGGCTTCCAGCAGCAGCGCCTCGACCTCGGTATGGGTCGTCATGAACTCCATGGTCGCCGTCTCGGCGATCATGCGCTGGATCCGGTTGGGCTGCCGGTTGGGCATGGTGTAGGAGGTGACCCGCTTGCGGAGGTCCTTGGCCTTGCCGACATAGAGGACCTCGCCGCCGGCCGAGATCATCCGGTAGCACCCCGGGGCCCCGGGGAGGGTACGCATCTTGGCCTTGATGATGGCGGCGCCCTGCGCCAGGCGGCTGGGCCGCCGAACCCGCGCCGCTGGCGCGTCCTCGGTCACTTCTTCTGCATGTTCTGGATCGTCAATCATGCCCATCGGCTTGTCGCAAAACGGAATATTGGCCGCGGAATCCGGCATCGATAATCCGGCAATTCAGGCCGTTCGACACTAGCATGTGGGGCAAGCAAAGGTCACTTCAGGGATATCCACCAATTCTGTGGATAAGTCTGTCGATATCCGGATCCTGCCAATCCGCCATCCCAGTTAACCGGGCCCTCGTTCTGTCTGCACAAAAAACGGGCAGAATTCCTAACTATTTGTTTTTGATAAGCTTATATCGATACATCTGCAACATCATGGTCACTAAAGGGATTTGTACTTGACTCTTGCCACGGCATTGGACTCGCCCTCGGCGATGTGAACAACTTGGCTCAGGATTCGCCCTTTAGAGGCCTGAAAGGCTTAACTTTTGATGAAAACGAGGCAAATCGACCGCCTGCGGAGCCGGCCCTCGCAGAAACCACCGGCCCCAGGTTTCAGGCACGGTGGCGCTCAATCTCGACACCGACGCTATAGGCTTCGCGAAAGACTTCCAGCTTGTCGATCCGGACCTTGGCACTCAGCACCCGGTGGTCGCGCAGGCAGACTTCGGCCACGCGGTCGGCCAGGGTTTCCACCAGATTGGTGTGGCCGTCGGCTACCACGGCCTTGATCCCCATGACCGCCGTTGCGTAGCAAACGACGTTGTCGACGTCGTCATTGATGTTGGGATGCTCCACGCAAGTCATCTCGACATTGATCTGGATCCGCTGCTGGGCCAGGCGTTCATGCTGGTGAATGCCGATGCTGCACGGCAGCACCAGGTCACGGATGAACACCCGCATGGTCGGAACCGTGGCCGGATTCGGCAGTGGGGCGATCTTTTCAACTGGTTTCATGGCCATTGGACCTCCTCGATCCGCAACTGGGTCACCCGCCAAGCGCCGCGCTCTGGGGCGATGGAGGTGGATCGGAGGGCCGCACCCTGGGGCCCGCATGAATGTCCGGCATTATAGGCGCCGGCCGGTTTCCTGGCTATTGCCGCAGCACCACTATTCCTTCGGCTGGAACCCCTTGTTCGGCACCTGCCAGCCGAGGTGCTCGCCGCCGTCCAATGCTAGCATTTGTCCGGTCATGGATGGCGACGACAAGATGTAGAGCGCCGCTGCCGCGACCTCTTCCGGCGTGGCCCCATGTCCCAGCGGCATGGCCGCCGCCTGCGCCGCGAATTGCTCGGCGCTTTGGCGGGGGCTGGGCAGGGTTGGGCCGGGGCCGATGGCATTCACCCGGATGTTCGGTGCCAGAGCGAGGGCCAGGGTCCGGGTCAGCGTCCACAGGCCCATCTTGGCGACCGTGTAGGACATGAAATAGGGGGTCAGCTTCCAGACCCGCTGGTCGAGCATGTTGATGATGTTGCCGGCGGCATCCGGCGGCAATTGCCGGGCGAAGGCCTGCGACAGGACCAGGGGCGCACGGAGATTGGTTTCGATATGCCGGTCCCAGCTCTCCCGGGTCACGCTGTCGATCTTGTCCATTTCGAAGACCGAAGCGTTGTTGACCAGACAGTGAACCGGGCCGAGGGCTCGGTTGACGGCCGGAAGGAGCGATACCACCTCGCTCTCCTGGCAGAGGTCCGCCTGGACGACATGTGCCCTTCGCCCGAGAAGCTCGATTGCGCGGGCTGTCTCCGCCGCCTCGTGCCGCGAACTGTGGTAGTGGATCGCGACGTCGTAGCCGTGTTCGGCGAGTTTGAGAGCGATGGCGCGGCCCAGCCGCTTGGCACCACCGGTCACGAAAGCTGTCTGCGCGGAAGGCGTCATGGCCATGCGATTACAGCCGCTCGGTGCTGAGGATCTCCACGCCGAAGCCGGACAGGCCCATATACTGGCGTTCCTTCGTCGCCAGCACGCGGATCGACTTGACCCCAAGATCCTTCAGAATCTGCGCCCCCAGGCCGATCTCGCGCCATTGTTCGAGCCGCGATGCCTCGCTGCCGGCGGCTTGCCGGATCGCGGGCTGAACGCCCACGGCGCCTTCGCGCAAGTAGATGACGATACCGCGGCCGGCCGCCTTGATCAGCTTCAGGGCGCGCATCACGCTGCCATGCTCGGGATCGAACACATCGGCGACCGCCTCTTCCTGTTGCAGGCGGATGACGATGTCCTCGCCGTCGCCGATATCCCCATGCACGATGGCGATGTGGTGCGCGGCGTCGAAGGCCGTGGAATAGACGATCGCGCGCGCCGGGCCGATCGCGGTCGCGACCTCGCCTTCGGAAACGCGGGTGATCAGCGACTCCCGCTGCTGGCGATAGGCGATGAGTTCGTCGATCGACACCACCAGCAGCTTGTGTTCCGCGGCAAAGGTCATGATGTCGGGCAGGCGCTTGACCGTACCGTCGTCGTTAACCAGTTCGGCGATGAGCCCGACCGGCGGCAGGCCGGCCAAGCGCGCCATGTCCACCGCCGCCTCGGTATGGCCGGATCGGATGAGCACGCCGCCGTCGCGGGCGATCAGGGGAAAGATGTGCCCCGGGCGGACGAAATCCTCCGCCCCGACATTGGGGTTCGCGAGGGCGCGAATGCAGGCGCAGCGCTCCTGGGCCGAGATCCCCGTGGTGAGGTCCTTGGCATAGTCGATCGAGACGGTGAAGGCGGTCGCATGGGGGGCGACGTTGTCCGCCACCATGGGGGTGAGGTGGAGCCGCCGGGCGTCGGCCCGGGTGAGAGGGGTACACAAGATACCGCTGGTATGCCGGATGAAAAACGCAACATGTTCCGGAGTGGCCTTGCCGGCGGCCATGATCAGGTCGCCTTCGTTCTCCCGGTCCTCGTCATCCACCACAATGACCGGGTGCCCGGCGGCAATGGCGGCAATGGCGTCTTCGATGCGGTCAAGCTTGGTGGTCATGGGGCCTCTTTGGCATTCGATGGCGGAAATCCGCCTGCCAGCCGGCAATAGCGCGTCGCAGACGCTGCGGCAAGCCCCGGTCGCCGTGATCCGGCCGCAAGGAGCGGGTACGATCCCGGCATCGGCGGGTGAAATGCGGCACTGTGGCCTGGACACCGTCCGATGAGCCAGGATCAGGACAGGATGCGTTTTTTGCATGCATGATTGACGTTGGAATGATTTTCGGTCGAGACTGTATGCAACTAAGATTAACGGGACGCCGCCAGCCCGAGGCTATCGGGCGAGACCAAACGGAGCGAACCAGGGTGGGCGTTCCTAAAACAAATGGCGGTTGCACCGGATTGCCGGCCTCATGACGAAGCTGGCGCCGTACAGGGAAGTTTCACCAAAGGGAGGTTTGATATGACGTTTCGATCTGGCAAGGGCGATGGGTACCATCCGGAGATCCCCGGATTGGTCGAGCAGTTGGAGAAGCGACGCATCGGTCGCCGCGACTTCCTGCGCACCGCCACGCTGTTGGGCATGAGCGCCGGTACTGCCTATGCCATCGCCGGCAAGGTCATGGGTGGCGATCTGATTGGTGCCGCCCAGGCACAGACACCGAAGAAGGGTGGCGTCCTGCGGATCGGCGCCCGCGTGCCGGCCGTTGACAATCCGGCGACGTTCTCCTGGGTTTATGATTCCAATGTTGTGCGCCAGGCCAACGACTATCTTACCCGTACTCGGAACGATGGCATCACGGTGCCGATCCTGCTGGAAAGCTGGGAACCGAGCGAAGACCTCAAGACATGGACGCTCCGGCTGCGCAAGGACGTCAAGTGGTCGAACGGCGATAGCCTCAATGCCGAACATATCGTCTGGAACATCAAGCGCTGGGTCGATCCAAATGTCGGCTCCTCGGTGCTGGGCCTGCTTCAGGGCTTCATGCTGAAGGAAGTCGAGACCGGCGAGAAGGACGAGGCCGGCAATCCGAAGATGACCACTGAGTTGTGGGATGCCAACGCCATCGAGCAGGTAGACGACTACACCATCCGTCTCAATGGTCAGTCCTCGACCCTCGCCATGCCGGAAAACCTGTTCCACTATCCGGCCCTGGTTCTGCATCCCAAGGACGAAGGCAAGTGGGGTGTGGGTTCCATCGGTACCGGTGCGTTCGAACCGGTCGAGATCGAGGTCGGCAAGAAGGCCGTGCTCAAGGCCCGGGCCGACTACTGGGGCGAGGGACCGTTCCTCGACGAAGTGCAGTTCATCGATCTCGGCGACGACCCGGCGACCAAGCTCGCGGCTCTGGCCTCGAAGCAGGTCGACGGTCTCTATGACGCCGACATCAAGATCTATCCCAGCGTGCAGAAACTAGATCATGTCGAGCTGCACAAGATCAACACGGCGCAGACGGCGGTTGCCCGCATGAAGGTCGGCGCCAAGCCGTTCGACGATCCCCGGGTCCGCAAGGCGATGCGTCTCGCGATCGATTGCGAGGCGGTTTCCAAGATCGCCTATGGCGAATTGGGCACCCCGGCTCAGCACCATCACGTCTCGCCGGTGCATGCCGAGTTCACCGACATGCCGATGCCGCGCGATGTCGAGGCCGCCAAGAAGCTGCTGGCGGAAGCCGGGCACCCGGATGGCATCGATGTCGAACTGCATGCCAAGAAGGACCCCGATTGGGAGCCGACCGCCTGCCAGGCGATGGTCCAGCAATGGGCCGAGGCCGGCATCCGGGTGAAACTGACCGTTCTGCCGTCGGCCCAGTACTGGGACGTCTGGACCCAGGTACCGTTCGGCTTCACCGTGTGGACGCACCGCCCGCTCGGCATCATGGTGCTCGGGCTCGCCTACCGGACCGGCGTTCCCTGGAACGAGAGCGACTACGCCAACCCGAAATTCGACGAGCTGCTGACCAAGGCGGAAGGCATCGTCGATATCGAAGCGCGCAGGGCCGTGGTCAAGGAAATCGAAACCTTGATGCAGGAAGACGGACCGATCGTGCAGCCGCTCTGGCGCCAGAGCTACCAGCCCTTCGACAAGCAGCTGAAGGGCTATGAGCCGCACCCGACGGAATATTACTTCTGCGAAAACATGTGGTGGGACAAGTAGGTCCGGCCACAACCAGACGAGGAAACGGCCCGGGAAACCGGGCCGTTTCTTTTTGTTCAATCCGCCGGGCCGATCCTGCCGATGGCGATGGCGTAGAAGCGGCCGTCGCCGTGGCTGGCGCGCTGGAAACCGATCCGCTCACCCTCGTTGAGGCTCTCCAGGCCGGAGGCCGCCAGTTCGGCCACATGCACGAAGACATCGGCGCCGCCGTCATCGGGCTTGACGAAGCCATATCCTTTGACTGCTTTGAACCACAGGACCGTGCCGGTGACCGGCGCGCCGTTACTTTCCGCTGCCGGCGACATCGTCGGTATCGCGGGTGAGATAGTAGGCAAGCAGGATGGGTACGAAGGTGATGATCATGACGAAGATCGCCGCCACGTTGGTCACCGGCCGCTGCCGCGGCCGCGCCAACTCGCCGAACATCCAGATGGGCAGGGTTTCCTGCTGCCCGGCGGTGAATGTGGTGACGATGATCTCGTCGAAGGAGAGGGCGAAGGCCAGCATGCCGCCGGCCAGGATCGCGGTGGCGAGGTTGGGCAGGACGACGTGGCGGAAGGTCTGGAAAGTATTGGCGCCAAGATCCATGGAGGCCTCGAGCAGCGCCGGCGAGGATCGGCGCAGCCGGGCGATGGCGTTGTTGTAGACGACGACGATGCAGAAGGTGGCGTGGCCCAGCACGATGGTCAAATAGCTGAAGGGAATTTCGCCCAGGGCAAAGGCCGAGCGCAGGCTGATGCCGGTGACGATACCCGGGAGTGCGATCGGCAGGAGAATGAGCAGGGTCACCGATTCCTTGCCGAAGAACTTGAACCGGTACATCGCCGCGGCGGCGCAGGTGCCGAGCACGATTGCGATCAGCATCGAGACGAAGGCGACCTGGACCGAGAGCCAGAACGCCGCCCAGAAATCGGCCCGGTTCCAGGTCACCGCAAACCATTCCGTGGTCAGGCCTGGCGGCGGAAAGGTGTAGCTGGCATCGTCGGTGGTGAAGCCGTAGAGCACGATGAACAGGATCGGCAAATTCAGGAACAGCACGCCGAACCAGGCGGCGGCCTTGAGGCCCCAGCCGGCCTCTCCCTTGCTGCGATCGGTGCTTGTTGCAGCCTTAGAGCGCATCGAAGGCTCCCAATCGCTTGGCGATGGTGAGGTAGACCGCCATGATCACGATCGGCACCATGGCAAAGGCGGCCGCCATCGGAATGTCCCCAGCCGTCCCCTGGAACTGATAGACTGCCTGGCCGATGAAGGGCCGGGATGAGCCGATCAGTTGGGGAATGATGTAGTCGCCGAGGGTGAGCGAGAAGGTAAAGATCGAACCGGCCGCGATGCCCGGAATGGCCAGGGGGAAGATCACCTTGCGGAAGGTCTCGCCGGGCCGCGCGCCAAGGTCACTCGATGCTTCCAGCAGAGAGCGCGGCACGCGTTCCAGCGCCGCCTGGATCGGCAGCACCATAAAGGGCAGCCAGATATAGATGAAGGTGAGCGCAGTGCCGATATAGGAGGTCGAGAGGGACGACCCTTCCACCACCGGCAGGGAGAGGATCCATTCCAGCAGCGGCCCCAGCCCCAGCGCGTTGAACATCCAGTGGATGGCGCCTTCCTTGGCCAGGATCAGTTTCCAGGAATAGACGCGAACCAGGTAGTTGGACCAGAGCGGCAGCATGACCGCGACGTAGAACAGGGCCTTGGTGCGGCCGCTGGCAAATCGCGCAATATAGTAGGCAAGCGGAAAGGCGATGATTCCGCAGATCACCGTCACGGCGCTGGCCATCATGACGGTGCGGAAGATGATGGCAAGGTTGGTCGCCGAGAACAGCCGGGCATAGCTGTTGAGGCTCAGGTCGTAGACGACCTTGCCGGTGAAGTCGTCGATCGAGAAGAAGCTCTGTACCAGGAGACTGAACAGCGAGCCGAGATAGATGACGCCAAGCCAGAGCAGCGGCGGCAGCAACAGCAGGCAGAGCACCAGGTTCGGCCGGTTGAAGAGATAGGTCGAGAGCCGGTTGGAGAGGCTGCTGCTAGGGGTCATGGTGTCTCAACCGGCCAGCCGCATGAGGTGACGTGCCTCCCACCACAGGAGCACCTGCTCTCCTTCGGCTGGCTCGAAATGGCTCTCGCGGTTCTGGACCGCGACGGTGACCTCGCCGCCGCTCTCCAGCGCCACGTCGTAGCGCGTATTGGCCCCCAGATAGAGAATGGTGGTGACGCGGCCGGCGACACTCATGGCATTGGCGGGGACCGCGCTGCCGGGGGTGGCAAGGTAGATTTTTTCCGGACGGATCGAGCAGGCACCGTCCTGGCCGCTGATTGCCCGCGCTGCCGCGCCCTGGAGCAGGTTGGAAACGCCCACGAAACCGGCCACGAAAGCCGTGGCGGGGTTCTCATAAAGCTCGTGCGGGCGCGCCATCTGCTCGATATGGCCCTGATTGAAGACGGCGACGCGGTCGCTCATGGAGAGCGCCTCGCCCTGATCGTGGGTGACATAGATGAAGGTGATGCCGACGCGGCGCTGGATCGCCTTCAACTCCACCTGCATCTGTTCCCGAAGCTTGAGGTCGAGCGCCCCCAGCGGCTCGTCCAGCAGCAGCACGCTGGGATGGTTGATGAGGGCGCGCGCCAAGGCGACGCGCTGGCGCTGACCGCCGGAGAGCTGCGACGGCTTGCGCTGGCCGAACCCGCCTAGCGCCACCATTTCCAGCATTTCCTCGGCCTGGCGCCGGCGTTCGGCCGCCGGTACTTTCCGGATCATCAGACCGTAGGCCACGTTGTCGACCACATTCATATGCGGGAAAAGCGCGTAATCCTGGAAGACGGTATTGACGTCGCGGTCGTAGGGCGGGACACCGTTCATGTCCTTGCCGTGGATGATCACGCTGCCGGAGGTGGGCTGCTCGAAACCGGCGATCAGGCGCAGTGAGGTCGTCTTGCCGCTGCCGGAGGGGCCCAGCATGGCGAAAAATTCGCCGTCGAGAATGTCAAAGCTGACCCTGTCGACGGCCTTGACCGATCCGTAGTGACGCGACACGTCCCGGAAGGAAACAGCCGTCGATTGTGGTGTGGCTGCTGCGTCGCCCTTGCTCATGATCTCATCCGTTACCATTGCCCGCTGCAAACAAGTGGGGGCGGATCAGGCGACCCGCCCCCATTCACCGGCCTGGTCCGTTACTGGCCGCTTTGGACCGACTGAACCGCGGCGACCCAGTCGCGATAGGGGACGCATTCGCCGTTCTGGCTCTCGCATTCCTTCTCCGGCGTGCGCCAGAAATGAATGCGGTTGAACAGCTGGATGCCGTTCACGATGCAGCCATTGCTCTCCGCCAGCATCGGGTCCTCGCAGGCGGCCGGAACCGCCGGCACGCTGCCGAACCAGGCTGCGGTGCCGGCCTGGGCCACGTTGGTGAGCGAGTGGTTGAGCCACATATAGGCGCAGTTGGGATGCGGCGCATCCGTATGCATCATCGTGGTATCCGCCCAGCCGGTAGCGCCTTCCTTGGGCACCGTCGAGCCGATCTTGATCTTGTCGCTGCCGCGGAGCGTGTTCACCTGGAACGGCCAGGAAGTCGAGGCAACGACGCCTTCATTGGTGAAATCGTCCATCTGCGCCACGACGTCGGACCAGTAGCGGTTGACCAGCTGGCGCTGCTGGCGGAGCAGGTCGACCACGGCGTCGAACTGGGTCTGATTGAGCTCGTAGGGATCCTTGATCCCGAGTTCCGGCTGGTTGACCATCAGATAAAGCGCCGCGTCGGCGAGGTAGATGGTGCCGTAATACGCCTCGACACGGCCCTTGTTCGACTTGCCGTCGGGCAGGATCTGCTCCTCGAACACCACCGACCAGCTCTGCGGTGCATTCTCGAACACGTCGGCATTGTACATGAGCACGTTGGCGCCCCACTGCCATGGCACACCGAAATGCTGTCCGTTCGCCGTGTGCCAAGCCGCATTCTGCAGCTTGGGATCGACCTTGGAATACTCCGGGATGAGGGCAAGGTTGATCGGCTGCACCGTGCCGCCGCGAATGAGGCGCACCGAGGCGTCGCCCGACGCGGTGACGAGATCGAAGCCGCCGCCATTCATGAGCGAGACCATTTCGTCGGAACTGCCGGCGGTCTTCACCGTGACCTTGCAGCCGGTGTCCTTCTCGAACCCGGTGACCCAATCGAAGTTCGGGTCGGTTTCGCCGCGCTCGATATAGCCCGGCCAGGCGACGATGGCGACTTCGCCTTCGCCGGGACCGATGTTCTGGAGCATATCGGCCTGGGCCGAACCTGCTCCCAGCAATGCTGTGGCGACAACGCTCGTGATTGCCAGCCGTGATGTGACGGACATGATAGCCTCTCCCTTGGGTTTCTGATGGAAGGGCCGGCGGCACTTGTCGTTCTTGGTCGCGACCGCCCCGCCCCTCGATCAAGGTAAAACCTAGCAACCTTCACGGCATTGCAAAACCGAAAAACGTCGGTTGCCGGTCAGTTCACGCCGCTCCCGAACGGATTCCAGGGCCGGCCGGCGCGGAATCGTCGCTGAGGAAGGCGTCCAGGGATTCCCGGATCGTTTCTGGCCCGATGTCGCGGGTGATGAGCACCAGCTTCGAGCGCCGGTCCGCATCCGGCCAGGCCGGCAGCAGAACGGGGGGATGGAACAGGTGCTGGACGCCGTGGATGGCGACCGGCTGCGCTTCGCCGGCAACATTGAGCAGGCCCTTGATGCGCAGCAGATCGGGCCCGCGCGTGGTTGTCAGCATGTCGACCCAGGCGCAGAACCGCTCCCAGTCGAGCGGTACGTCGCGGGTGACACAGAAGGCGCGGATATGTTCGTCATGGCGGTTTACATCGAGCGGGTGATCGTGGTGCGCATGACCGTGATCGTGCGAATGGTGGCCGTGATCGTGACCTTCCGCCAACTGCGCGGCATAGGCTTCGTCGCGCAGCCAGCGCTGCACGTCGAGGCTCTTGGTCTCCGGGTTGTAAAGGCCGGCGTTGAACAGCAGTTCAGGCTCAATCTTGCCATGGGTGACGCGCTCGATCGGCGCCGCCGGATTGAGCCGTCGCAGGCGCGCCTCCAGCGCGGCAAGGGCAGGGGGCGCGGCAAGATCGCATTTGGTCAGCAGGAGACGGTCGGCCACTGCTGCCTGCTTCACCGGTTCCATCTGCCGGTCCATTTGGGCCGCGCCATTGACCGCGTCGATCGTGGCGATGACGCCGTCCAGGCGATAGACTTGGGTGAGGACCGGATCCTGCATCAGGGTGTGGAGGATCGGGGCGGGATCCGCGAGGCCGGTGGTTTCGATCACCAGGCGGCGAAAGGCCGGAATCTCGCCCTTGTGACGGCGCTTGAACAGCCGGCGCATTGCCTCGATCAGATCGCCGCGCACCGTGCAGCAGAGACAGCCAGATGACAGCAGAACGGTGTCGTCCTGTGCGGATTCCACCAGCAGATGATCGAGCCCGACCTCGCCGAACTCGTTGATGATGACCGCGGTCTCGCCCATCGCCGGATGTGCCAGCAGATGTCTGAGCAAGGTGGTCTTGCCGCTGCCCAGGAATCCGGTGATGACGGAAACCGGCAGCCGTTCCGGTGCCGGACCTTGCGCGGGCGCCTCGCTCATGGCGTCGCCTTCGCCCGGCGCCGCAGTCCGTGCTGCAGCACGAGGCCGCTCGCGAGCAGCACGAGGGCGCCCAACTGGTGCAGGACGGCGAGGGTGATCGGCACGACCAGCATCAGCGTCGCCATGCCGAGGAAGGCCTGCACCGCCAGCGCACAGGGCAGCGCTATTGCGCGTCGCCTGATCACCCGATCGACATCGCGGCGCCGCAGCCGCACGAGGAAGGAGATGACGGCGATGGCGACGAAGCCAGAAAAGAGGCGATGCTGGAACTGAACCATCGCCTGGTTCTCGGTGAAATTGATCCACCAGGGCGACTGCGTCAGCAGATCCGGCGACAGCCAGTAGCCGTTCATGCGCGGGAAGTCGTTGTAGAGGAAACCGGCATCGGTTCCCGCCACCAGACCACCCAGGGCAATCTCGATGGCGATGACGACGTTCATCCAGCGCGCATGCCGGGCAAGGTCGGCCGCCTGCTCCTGCGAACCCCGCAACTCCACCCGGTCGAGATAATCCAGGGCATACCACAACATCAGGGAAAAGATCGCGACCGCCAGCATCAGGTGAATGACCAGGCGATACTGGCTGACGTCGATCCGGTCCTGGAAGCCGCTGGCCACCATGAACCAGCCGATCGCGCCCTGCAGGCCGCCGAGGAGGAACAGTCCACCCAGCCGGGGGAGATCGGCGCGCCCGAGATATCCGCGCGCCAGGAACCAAAGCAGGGGCACCAGAAAGGCCACGGCGAGCAAGCGGCCCCAAAGGCGGTGAAAATATTCCCACCAAAAGATGGCCTGGAATTCTTCCAGCGTCATGCCGGCATTGACATGCTTGTACTCGGCGATCTGGCGGTAGAGGGCGAAAACCCGCTGCCACTCCGCCTCGCTCAGGGGCGGAATCGCGCCCAGGAGCGGCCGCCATTCCATGATGGAGAGGCCGGATTCCGTCAGGCGGGTGATCCCGCCGATCATCACCATGGCTGCGACCATGCAGCAGAGCGCCAGCAGCCAGAGGCCGACGGCACGCCTGCCGGCATGAAGACGCTCCATCATGGCGCCGTCGGCGCCGGTGGTTTCGCTCAGGATGCTGGTCATCGCACTCTCGAATTGGGGCGCCGGAGCATAGCCTTGCGGCGGCAAAAATAAAGGCCCAGGAATTCGCGGTGGATCAGGGCTCGCGGCGATACTTGTCGGGCAGGAGGTCCGCCACGGGAATCCTGGCAAGCGCTCCTTCCCGCATCATGATGACGGTCGCGCCGGGGGCAAAATCGACCAGCATCTCCCGGCAAATACCGCAGGGCGAGACGATCTTGGGCTGTCCGTGCTGTTCGCGCGGTCGCGGGTGCCGTACCGATACCACGCAATCGATCGAGGTTTCGCCAGCGGAGAGGGCACTGCCCAGGGCAACCGCCTCGGCGCAGACCGAACACCGCCCAACATAGGTATCGAGATGCAGGCCAAGATAGACGCGGCCCGAACCACCCCGGATCGCCGCGCCGATATGATGCCGGTTTTCGATATAACGCTGCCGGATGAAACCGGTTGCCGCATCGATCAGGGCCTGATCGTCCGACGACAATGCCCGCATTTGTCCCGCTGATCCGCGCTCTTCGGGAGAATCCATGTTTCCGACAGTCAATCGCTGCTTGCCGCCATCTGCGCCAGCATCTCGGGCTTGCGCACTTCGATGGCGTGACTGCCGCTGACGGCGATGATGCCGCTGCTTTTCAGCTTGGAGAACTGTCGGCTTACGGTCTCAATGGTGAGCCCGAGATAATCGGCGATTTCGCTGCGGTTCATCGGCAGATCGAGGGGCGCGCCACAATAGCCGCGCGACCGGGCCTTGTCGAACAGCAGGCAGAGAAATGTGGCCACGCGTTCCTGTGCGGTCTTTCGACCCAGAAGCAACATCCATTCCTGGGCGAGGTCGAGGTCGCCATGGGCGATCTTGAGCATCTGGTGCTCCAGCGCCGGAATGTCCGCCATCAGTTTCTGCAGGGGGGCATAGGGAAAGACGCACAGTTCCACCGGCGACAGGGCCTCGGCAAAGCAGCGGTTGACGTTGAAGATCGCCGACCCGACGAAATCGCCCGGGAAAAGGAAACCTACCACTTGCTGACGGCCGTCGGGCAGGAGTTTGTACGACTTGACCGCACCCTTGACGACCGTGCCGATAACCGAGACCGGCTCCTCGGCCGAGAAGATCGTTTCGCCGGCGGAGAAGTGCCGGCTGGTGGCGATGGTCCGGAGTCGCGCCTGTTCGACGGGATCGAGGGCAACGCAGATGCCCAGCGAGCGCACGTCACAGGTTTCGCAGCTATGCGGCTCATGCCGCGGTCGCGCCAAGTCGCCGATGGCATGGTCCCTGATCGGCTTGGTTTCGGATACTTGTCCCATGGCATCCCTCCGCTAGCGCGATGGTTGCGCCTTGACCAAGATCAAGTCAAGACTAACGCCCTGCGACCGATGATCCCGGCACCCGGCGCGGCCTGCTTTCGCGAGGCGTTCTCACCATTTGTGGAAGATGAAGAAGCCCGCGGCGGCGATGAATCCGAAGCCGACGGCATGGTTCCAGCGGATGGTTTCGCCAAGATAGGCCCAGGAGAAGATGCAGAAGACCACCAGGGTGATGATCTCCTGCATCGTCTTCAACTCGGCCGCGGTGTAAACCGAATGCCCGATCCGGTTGGCCGGCACTGCCAGGCAATACTCGACGAAGGCGATGCCCCAGGAGGCAATGACGACGATCCAGAGCGGCGCCGCCTTGAACTTGAGATGCCCATACCAGGCAAAGGTCATGAAAACATTGGACAGAACGAGAAGGATGATCGGCGAGAGTTGCGGCGTCATGAAGGCCGGCATGGTTAAGTTTTCCTTAAGAAGAGGCGACCCAGACGGACGCCTTTTACCAAGGATCAGTTCAAGCCAACAATGGCCCCGTTGAGCAGGCAGGCAAAGCCGACCCAGGCGAGGTAGGGCAGCATGAGGAGCCAAGCCATGCTGTCATGATGCCTGAACGACAGCGTGGTCGCCGCCACGAGGAGAAACAGCAGGGCGCAGTCGATCAGCGCCAGATCCGGTCGCCGCAGGCCGAAGAACAGCGCCGACCAGGCAAGATTGGCGAGCAAATGCGCGATGTGGAGGCCCAACGCGGTACGCCCGCGGCGCCAGCCGATCCGGCGCCAGACGCGCCAGGCTGCAACGGCCATCAGGATATAGAGCGTCGACCAGACCGGCCCGAAGAGCCAGGGCGGCGGGTTGAAGGCCGGTTTGATCAGGCCCGGGTACCAATCGATGACACTGCCGGCCGTGATTGCGCCGCCGATCAGCAGCACCGCCAGACTGAGCCCAAGGAAGAACGCGAAGCCCATGACCTCACGGACATTAACCCGGCCGGCAGTCCTGGACATGCCCCTGTTCCTTCGATCGATTAACTTCTCACCACTACGCTCCGACGGATGCCCGGGATCACCTTGTGGTCTCGCCGGCGGCCCAATATCGTGGGGTTGTATCATCAAGTCCCGCTGCAATCCGGAGTTCCAGGCGATGAGATGTCACATGGTCCGCGGCCCATGGGCCGTTGTCCGGGCGGGAATGACTGCCATCTTGCTGGCGGCCTGCGCCCAGAAGGAGACCGCTGATCCTTCACCGGAAGCCACCGCGGGCCGCACATCATACCAAGCCGTGGTAGAGGATCTGAAAGGCCAACTGCCAGACGTGGCGACGGCCAGGTGCATCGGCGAAATGTCATTCGCCGATGGTGGCCTAGCTGTCGGTCGTTCGAGCTGTGGGATCAACTTCCGCGCTCTGACGGCGACGGTCATGGGCGATGGACTGATCTGCGTGTATTCGGCGAGCCCCGCCGACGAGGAGATCGCCACGCTCGTCGCCACTGGATATTTTGCCTGCGCCGACGAGCGTCGTGGGCGCGTGTGGTTCCACAGCGAGAGGGGCGCGCTTCATGGCACCGTGCGCGCGGAGTCCGATGCCGGCGAAGTGATTCACTTCTATTACCAGGAAATCTGACCGGCACTGGGACAAGTCCCGCGTGTGAAATAGGGGTTTGCACAACAAGCAATGCAGATACTCGCCTCTGGGCATTGTCCAGCGCTGCATCGGTTCATACTTTAACGATGATTAACGGCGCCTGATCGGTCGACCGATTCTTGCTATTTCGTTCTATCTTCCTTCGGAAATGGGATTACCTCAGCCATGGCCAGTCTCTTGGATCCAGTATCTATCGGCGACCTGAATCTGCCCAACCGCATCGTCATGGCGCCGCTCACCAGAGCCCGCGCCGGAGAAAGCCGCACCCCCAACGAGCTCATGCGGGACTACTACGTCCAGCGCGCCTCGGCGGGCCTGATCCTGACCGAGGCCACTTCGGTGTCGCCGCAGGGCGTCGGATATGCCGATACGCCCGGTATCTGGTCGGCGGCACAGGTGGATGGCTGGCGCGAGGTGACCCGGGGCGTTCATGAAGCCGGTGGCCGGATCTTCCTGCAACTCTGGCATGTCGGCCGGATTTCCGACCCGGTCTTTCTCAACGGCGATCTGCCGGTTGCACCCAGTGCGCTGGCACCCGCGGGCCATGTCAGCCTGGTGCGGCCGCAGCGCCCCTACGTCACACCGCGCGCGCTTGAACTCGACGAATTGCCGGGGATCGTGGTGGCCTACGCGCAGGGTGCCGAGAACGCGCGGAAGGCAGGCTTCGACGGGGTCGAATTGCACGGCGCCAATGGCTATCTGCTCGACCAGTTCCTGCAGGACGGCAGCAACAAGCGCACGGACCGCTATGGGGGCTCCATCGAGAACCGCGCCCGGCTGATGCTGGAGGCGACCGACGCGGTGCTGAAGGTCTGGGGGCCAGGCCGTGTCGGCATGCATCTGGCGCCGCGCCGCGATTCCCATGACATGGGCGATTCCAGCCCGGCCGAGACCTTTGGTTATGTGGCGGAGCAATTGGGCCGGCGCGGCCTCGCCTTCATCTGCGCGCGCGAGGCGGAAGGGCCGGACAGCCTCGGGCCGCAGCTGAAGAAGGCCTTCGGCGGCACCTATATCGCCAATGAAGGCTTCACGCAGGAAAGCGCGGAGGAAATCATCCGCGCCGGGAACGCGGATGCCGTTGCCTTCGGCAAGCTCTTTATCGCCAACCCGGACCTGCCGCGGCGCTTTGCTACGGGGGCCAGGCTGAACGCGTGGGACAGCAGCACCTTTTACGCCGGTGGCGCCAAGGGCTATACCGATTACCCGGCCCTGGAAGACGATCTGGTCGACGCCTGAAACAGCCGAACAGGCCCGGGGAGCAAATCGCCGGGCCTGTCTGCTGTGGGTCTCAATCAGCGCGACTTGATGTCGATCTTGCGGGTTCTGGCCGCGACTTCAGCGGGCCGCGGGCAGGTGACCTTCAGCACACCCTTGCTGAACTCGGCCGAGACCTTGTCATTGTCCGCGGCAAAGGGCAGGCGGATGGCGCGCTGGAAGCTGCCATAGCTGCGCTCCATGACGTGGTAGCCCTTGTCCTTGTTCTCGTTGGTCCGTTCGACCTTCTTTTCGCCGCGAATGGTGAGGAGATCATCGACCAGCTCGACCTCGACGTCCTTCTCCTCGACGCCCGGCAATTCGGCGGTGACTTCGATCCCGTCACTGGTTTCCTTGACATCGATCTTCGGCACGGCAGCGCCTTCGCCCCAGACCGAGGGCAGCGAACCGAAACCCTTGAACATGTCGTCGAACAGGCGGTCGAACTCCCCCCGCCAGGCCAATGGATCATTGCGCTCGCCGCTTTTGGTGACAGAGGAGCGGCCGAACGGTGTCAATGCGCGAAACGACATCTCTTCCCTCCATTTGATCCGGATCATGAAACTGGCAGCCCTGCCATCCTTCGCACAAAAACCCCGCCGAGCTGCCACACATTTTGGACTTGGGCAGCCTGGTGGCCGCGCACAAGACCTGCGGCTGCGACCGGTCGCCGCGATGGCCGCGGCTGGCGGATAGGGAAGGAAAACTCACCCGATTCATGAGATTTCCGGACTTTTTTTCAGCCCTGGCCTGGGGCTAGCTAGGCGCCTCGACGGGCGGGTCCGGGCCCGCGATCCATCTGCTCGAACTGGGGGTCAGGCATCATGAAGTCGCAGGCGCGTGTGGTTGTCATCGGGGGTGGCGTGGTGGGGGTGAGCGTGCTCTACCACCTCACCAAGCGCGGTTGGAAAGACGTCATGCTGGTTGAGCGCTCGGAGCTCACTTCCGGCTCGACCTGGCATGCGGCGGGTGGCATGCACACGATCAACGGCGATCCGAACATGTCGCACCTCCAGGCCTATACCGTGAATCTCTATGACGAGCTGGAACGGGAATCGGGCCAGTCCTGCGGTTTGCACCGGGTCGGCTGTCTCTATCTCGCCGGCACCGAGGCCCGTGCCGAGTATTTCAAGACAGAGCTGGCGAAGGCGCATTACCTCGGCATCGGTCTCCATGAAGTCTCGATGGACGAGGTGAAGAAGATCAACCCGCTGGTGGACACCAGCAAGTTCACCAAGGCGATGTTCGATCCGGCCGACGGCCATGTCGACCCCTCCAGCGTTACCCATGCCTATGCCAAGGCAGCGAAAAACAAGGGTGCGACGATCTCGTTGCGCAATCCGGTCCTGGAACTCCACCAGAAACCGAACGGTCACTGGCTGGTGGTGACCAAGGAAGGGACGATCGAGGCGGAATATGTTGTCAATGCCGGCGGCCTCTGGGCGCGCGAAGTGGGGCGCCTTGCCGGCATCGATCTCCCCATCCTGCCGATGGAGCACGAGTACATCGTCACCAATGCGATTCCCGAGGTCGAGGCACTTTCGCACGAGATTCCGATGACGATCGATTTCGAGGGCGAGAGCTACATGCGCCAGGAGCAGAAGGGGCTCCTCATTGGTACCTACGAGCACGATTGCCGGCACTGGGCGCTCCGCGGGACGCCGCAGGATTTCGGCCATGAACTCCTGCAGGAAGATGTCGACCGGATCTGGTCGGCGCTGGAATTTGCCATGACCCGATACCCCTGCCTGGAGAAGGGGGGCATCAAGCGTACCATCAACGGACCAATGGTCTTCGCACCCGACGGCAACCCGCTCATCGGTCCGGTGCCAGGCCTCACCAACTATTTCGCGGCCTGCGGCGTCATGGCCGGATTCAGCCAGGGCGGTGGCGTGGGCATGGTGGTTGCCAACTGGATCATCGACGGCGAGCCCGGCATGGACGTCTTTGCCATGGATGTGGCGCGCTTCGGCCTGCACAACAACGGCGCCTTCACCATCGAAAAGACGACGGAGAACTATCGCCGCCGCTTCACCATGACCTTCCCCAACGAGGAACTGCCGGCGGCGCGGCCGCTCAAGACCTCACCCCTCTATGCCAGCCTGAAGGCCGAGGGCGCGCTGTTCGGCGCCGCCTTTGGCTGGGAATATCCACTTTGGTATGCGCCGGCCGGTGTCGAGGCGCGCGAGGAGCCGACCTATCGCCGCTCCAACGCCTTCCCCCATGTGGCCGCCGAGGTGCGGGCGGTGCGCGAGCGCGTCGGCATCTGGGAAACCTCCAGCTATGGCAAGATCGAGGTGTCGGGACCCGATGCCGCCAAGTTCCTGGACCGCATGGTCACCAACAGGTTGCCGGCTCAGGGCCGGACCGTGCTCTGTCCCATGCTGTCGCCTGCTGGCCGCATCTTCGGCGACCTCACCGTGACGCGCCTTCGCGAGGACGCTTTCCTGATGATCGGCTCCGGCACGGCGGAGACCTATTACATGCGCTGGCTCAATGCGCATGCCAAAGGCGAGCGGCTTGCGATCCGCAATGTGACGCCGGACTATTCGGGCCTCTCCCTCACCGGACCGAAGGCGCGGGACGTGCTGCAGGCGCTGACCGACAGCGACCTGTCCGCCGCGGCCTTTCCCTTCCTGCAGGCGCGGCGAATCCAGATCGGCCTCGCCGATGCCCTGGTCATTCGGGCAAGTTTCACCGGCGAACTTGGCTACGAGATCTATGTGGCGCCGCACAACCTGCTCCATGTGTATGAGCGCCTGCGCGCGGCCGGGGATGCGCACGACCTCAGGCTGTTCGGAGTCCGGGCGCTGCACGCCATGCGGATCGAGAAGGGCTATGGCTCCTGGGGACGCGAATACACCGCCGATTACAACGCGGCAGAGGCGGATTGGGGCCGCTTCGTCAAGCTCGACAAGGGCGATTTCATCGGTCGCGCCGCGGCCGAGCGGCATTTCCGGGAGGACCTTACCCGCAAGCTTGCCCTTCTGGAGGTGGCGGCCGACGACATCGACGTGATGGGCGCCGAGCCGATCTTCAGCGAGGGCAAGGCAGTCGCCCGCGTCACCTCCGGCTATTTCGGTCATTCCGTCGGCAAGCAGCTGGCGCTCGCCTATCTGCCCATATCGGGTGACCGCTTCGAGATCGAGGTACTGGGTCGGCGCGTGTCGGCGACGCGACTCAACGCGGCACCGTTCAATCCCACATCGACGCGCCTGCGGAGTTGAGCGCCGTCAAAAGACGTTGCACAGTCGCAGCCCGTCATAGATGGCGGCGTGGATGTTTCGGGTAGAAACCGCGTCGCCGATGCGGAACAGCTGGAAAGTGCCGCCGGCATTCGTGGCGATTGCCTGAGGGCGGCCGCTGATGAAGGCGTCGATGTCGATCTCGCCGCGATTGCGGCTCTGTGCCTTCAGATCGAAATAGATCGCATCGGCCGGCAGGTTGCCGTGGGCCACGACAATCTGCTGGGCACGGCGTTCGGTCCGCGACTTGTCGTAGGGATTGACCAGGGTGGCCACCAGCTGGTTGCCGTCGCGGGCGATCCCGGTCATGCGCAGGTTGAGCGTCATCCGCGCGCCGGTGGTGTAGATGGCTTTGTAATATGCCGGATAGTTGAGTCCGCCGACATCCGGACCAACCAGGCGCTCCGGCGTGATCAATTCGAATTTTATGCCCTTGCCGGCGAGAAACTCCGCGGTCGACAGGGCCTCGTGCCCGGCCTCGTCGTCGTAGAGGATGATGTCGTCGGAGAGCGCGACCTGACCCGAGAGCACATCCCAGGTCGAGGTTGCGAGATCGGCCCCCGCCTTGAATGGCGCCGTGTTCGGCGTGCCACCGGTGGCGATGACGACGATGTCCGGTTCTTCCGCCAGGATGTCGCCGGCCTCGGCATAGGTGTTGAAGCGGAAGGTGGCACCGGCAGCCTGTGCCTCGGCGTATAGCCAGTCGGTGATGCCGATCATTTCCTTGCGGCGGGCGACCTTGGCGGCGAGGGCCACCTGGCCGCCCACGCGATCGGTCGCCTCGAACACGCTCACGCGGTGACCGCGGAGCGCCGAGACCCTGGCCGCTTCGAGACCGGCCGGGCCGGCGCCGACGATGACGATCTTCTTCCTGCGCCCATCGGTCTGTATGACGATGTGCGGCATTGTTGCTTCGCGGCCGGTCGCCGGGTTGTGGAGACAGAGCGCCTCGCCGCCCTGATAGATGCGGTCGATGCAATACCCCGCACCGACGCAGGGACGGATGCGGGTTTCCTCGCCACGCATCATCTTTGCGACGATATGTGGGTCCGCCATATGGGCGCGGGTCATGCCGATCAGATCGACCGCCCCGTCGCTCACCCAGTGCCTGGCGGTGGCCAGATCGTTGATGCGCGCCGCGTGGAAAATGGGGAGGCCGGGAAGGGCGGTACGAGCGGCTTTGACCTTGGCGAAATTGGGTCCCGCCGGCGTGCCCATCAGGGGAATGATGTGGGAGAGGGATTCGTCGGTATCGATGGTGCCGACGATGACGTTGATGAAGTCGACCAGATTGGCGTCATGCAGGCGGCGCATGATCTCGATGCCTTCCGCGAAGCCGAAACCATCATCGGCCGCTTCGTCGACCGCCATGCGCACGCCGATGATGAAGTCCGGACCGGCCTGGCGCCGCATTTCGGAAAGCACCGCGATGCCGAAGCGCATGCGGTTCTCGAGGCTGCCGCCATAGTCGTCGGTGCGGCTGTTGGTCCTGGGCGAGAGGAAGGAATCGAACAGGTGGCCATAGGCCTCGATCTCAACTCCGTCGAGATCGCCCGCGCGGCAGCGCCGTGTCGCGGCGCCATAGGCCTTGACGACGCGTTCAATGTCGAAATCCTCCATCATCTTGGGAAAGCCGCGATGCGCGGGCTCCCGCTCATGCGAGGCCGAGATGATGGGGAGCCAATGTTCCTTGTGCCACGACGTGCGCCGCCCGAGATGGGTGATCTGGCACATCACCGCGCAGTCATGGGCGTGGACGCGCTTCGCCAGTTCCCGGAAATGCGGAATGATGGCGTCATCGTGGACATAGAGATTGCCGAAGGCCTGGGGCGAATCCTTGTCGATGACCGAGGATCCGCCGATCATGGTCATGGCAGCGCCGCCCCTGGCTTTCTCCTCGTGATAGAGCTGGTACCTGAGGCCCGGCATGCCGCCCTCGGAATAGGCCGGCTCATGCGAGGTCGAAAAAATGCGATTCTTGAGCGTCAGGTGCTTCAGCTGGAAGGGCTGCAACAAGGGGTCGGCCATTGGGGCTCCGAAAGCTGCGGTTGACTATCGTGACATCTTCAGGCGCGCATCCTGCCGCCATTGGGATCGTAGAGCGGCGCGCCCAGAATTTCGGCCGCATAGCGCGCGCCATTGATCTCGATCTCGACCCCGGTTCCGGCCACGGCAAGATCCGCCGGCACATAGCCGAAGGCCACCGACTTTCCGGCATGATGGGCGTAACCGCCAGAGGAGACATAGCCCACGGCCTTGTCGCCCATCATGACTGCCTCGTCGTTCGAGACGTCGATGTCCTTTGTGTCGACCACCATGGTAACAAGTTTTTTCTTCGGTCCGGCCCGGCGCTCGGCCTCGGCCGCGTCCTTGCCGATGAAATCCTTGTTCCAGTCGATGAAGGCGTCTAGGCCGCTTTCCGCGGCGGTGAAGTCCGGGCGGTAGTCGAGGGTCCAGACGCCCCAGTTCTTTTCCAGCCGCAGGCTCATGAGCGCGCGTGCGCCGTACCAGCGCAGGCCCAGATCGGCGCCGGCCTCCTCGATCGCCTCGGCGAGCCGGAGCTGGTAGGGCGGCGCCACGTAGATCTCGTAACCCAACTCGCCCGAGAAGGAGACGCGGGCAAGGATCGCGGGTACGCCCGCCACGAAGGTCTGGCGGATGTCGCGGAACTTCAGTGCCGCGTCGGAGACATCCTCCCGCATCAGTCTGCCCAGCAATTCGCGCGA
Organism: Rhodospirillaceae bacterium; assembly: GCA_016794165.1. Taxonomy (GTDB): domain Bacteria; phylum Pseudomonadota; class Alphaproteobacteria; order Dongiales; family Dongiaceae; genus Dongia. The sequence goes on along the minus strand of JAEUKV010000261.1, from coordinate 9,001 downwards.
GCGCGGTCCGGAAATGCCGATGCCATGGAGATCGTCGGTCATGTTGCGATAGGCGATGCCGGACGCCGGCAGATGCTTCTCGAACCAGCGGCGATGGGCTTCCTGCATGGCGCCCGAGCCGAACAGCATGAAATGATCTCGCGCCAGGCAGGCGACGGTGAGATCGCCATAGAGTTTGCCCTTGGGTGTCAGCATGGGAGTCAGGGCGAGGCGTCCCGGTTTCGGCATGCGGCCCGCCAGCACGCGGTCGAGGAAGGCGCGCACGTCCGGCCCCTTGAATTCGTGCTTGGCGTAGTTCGCGATCTCGATGGCACCCACCGCCTCGCGCACTGCCTTGACCTCGCGCGCCACATAGGCGTGCGCGCGGGAGCGGTTGAAAGTCGGCTGTTCGTGGGCGTCATCGGGGCCGTCGGCGAACCACAGCGCATGTTCGAGGCCGAAGCCCTGGCCCCAGACGGCCCCCTTGGCGGTGAGACGGTCATAGAGCGCCGTGGTTTTCTGCCGACGGCCCTTGGGCAGGGTCTCGTTGGGGAACGTCATCACGAAACGGCGTTCGTAATTCTCCGACGACTTGACCGTACCCCATTCCGGCGTCGCGAAATTGCCGAAGCGCGCCACGTCCATGGCCCAGACGTCGATCGAGGGTTCGCCGTCGATCATCCACTCGGCCATGCAGAGGCCGACACCGCCGCCCTGGCAGAAGCCGGCCATGACACCGACCGCAACCCAATAATTCCGCATGCCGGGGACCGGGCCGATCATCGGGTTGCCGTCGGGGCCGAAGGTGAAGGGGCCGTTGATTACGTTCTTGATGCCGGCGCGGCCCAGGGCCGGGATGCGCTGGAAGCCCAGTTCCAGGCGCTCGGCGATGTTGTCGAGCTTGGGTTCCAGGAGCTCATGGCCGAAATCTTTTGGCGTGCCCTTGACCGACCAGGGCGTGGCACGCGGCTCATAGGTACCCAGCAGCATGCCTTGGCGTTCCTGGCGGAAATACATGTTGCCTTCGTAGTCGATGCCGGCCGGTAGTCGTTCCTCGCCGCGTTCGACGATCTCCGGGATCGCTTCGGTGATGAGGTAGTGGTGTTCCATCGGCTGAACCGGCAGATGGAGGCCGGCAAGGTGTCCCACCTCGCGTGCCCAGAGGCCACCGGCATTGACGATCATCTCGGCATGGATGGTGCCGTTTGGCGTCACCACATCCCAGGAACCGTCGGGGCGCTGGTTGGTCTCCACCACCGGCGTCTGGGTGTAGTACTTGGCGCCATGGACCTTGGCCGCCTTGGCATAGGCATAGCAGACGCCGGAGGGATCGATGTCGCCGTCGAGCGGGTCCCAGAGGGCGGCGATGTAACGGCTGGGATCAATGAGCGGATGGCGGCGCGCCGCTTCCTCGACGCTGATGAATTCCTGGTCGAGCCCCATATAGCGCGCCTTCGAGCGCTCGCGCTTCAGATAGTCGTGCCAGGTCTGGTTGGAAGCGAGATAGAAGCCGCCCGTGGAATGCATGCCGACCGACTGGCCGGATGTGGCCTCGATCTCCTTGTAGAGATTGATCGTATAGCCCTGCAGGCGCGAGATGTTGGGATCCGACGAAATCGTGTGGATCTGCCCCGCCGCATGCCAGGAAGAGCCGGAAGTCAGCTCCTTGCGCTCCAGCAGGATCACGTCCTTCCAGCCGAACTTGGCGAGGTGAAAGAGGATCGAGCATCCCACCACGCCACCGCCGATGATGACGACCTTCGCATGCGTTTCCATAGTCTTGTCCACCTTGTCTAGTACCAGGCATCCGCCATGGATTGTTTGCGGCGGTCCATGAAGTCGTTGAGTGCCTCGTCGATGCCGGGATCGATCGCGGGGTCGGTATGGCTGGCGAGCAGTGCGCGCCACTTCTTGTCGGCGCGCACATCCGCCGGGCGTGAGCCGGCGTCACGCCATTGCTCGAAGGAGTCGTTGTCGGCAAGATCGGCGTCGTAGAAGGCGGTCTGATAGTTCGCCATGGTGTGGGCACAGCCGAGGAAGTGCTTGCCGGGCTCCACTTCGCGGAAGGCATCCATGGCGAGCGCGTTATCGTCCATCGGCAGCCCGGCCAGCAGCTTGTGCATCATGCCGAGATGGTCGCAATCGAGCACGAATTTCTCGTAACCCATCACCAGTCCGCCTTCCAGCCAGCCCGCAGCATGGAGGATGAAATTGGCACCGCCCAGCAGGGCCGGCCAGAGTGAATCGGCACTCTCCTGGGCCGCCTGCGCGTCGGCCACCTTGGAGGCGGTGAGCGACCCGCCGCAGCGCAGGGGCACGCCCAATCGCGCCGCCAGCTGGCCGATGGCGAGATAGGCCATGGCCGGCTCGGGCATGCCGAAGGTGGGGGCGCCCGAGCGCAACGACATCGAGGAAAGGAAATTGCCATAGATGACCGGCGCGCCCGGCCGCTCGAGCTGGGTGAGGGCGACGCCGACCATCGCCTCGGCATGGGCCTGGGCGATAGCGCCCGCCGTCGTCACCGGCCCCATGGCACCCCCAAGGATGAACGGCACCACCACGGCGGCCTGGTTGGCGCGGGCATAGGCGCGCAGCGCCATGGACATGGTGCCGTCGAAGATCAGCGGCGAATTGGTGTTGATGTTGCCAAGGATGACGCAGTTCTTGTCGACGAAGTCGGCGCCGAACAGGATGCGGCACATCTCGATCGAGTCCTCGGCCCGCTCCGGTGCCGTCACCGACCCCATGAAGGGCTTGGCCGAATGCTTGATGTGGGCATAGACCATGTCGAGATGGCGCTTGTTCACCGGCACGTCGACCGGCTCGCAGATGGTGCCGCCGGAATGGTGCAGCCAGGGCGACATCCAGGTCATCTTGACGAAGTTCTTGAAGTCCTCGAGCGAGCCATAGCGACGGCCCTTCTCCTGGTCAAAGACGAAGGGCGAGCCATAGGCCGGCGCGAAGACAACGGCATCGCCGCCGATCTCGACCGCATGCTTGCCGTCGCGGCCATGCTGGATAAAGGTTCGGGGCGTGGTCTTGCGGATGATCTCCACAAGATGGCCGGGTTCGAAGCGCACCCGGAGGCCCTCAACCTTGGCCCCGGCCCGGCGCCACAGATCCAGCGCCGCGTCGTCGCCGCGGAATTCGACGCCGATTTCGGCCAGGATTAACTCGGCCTGCGCCTGCAACCGGTCGAGCCCCTCCGGCTGGAGCAGGGTATAGGTCGGAATCTGGCGCCGCAGGAACATCGGCGCAGCCACGGTCGGGCGGTTGCGTGTCCGGTTGCGCTGCCGACCCGTGCCGGGGTCGCCGCCTGCTTTGTCGCTCATCGCGCTACCTTTCCCGAAGGTGTTCCTTGCCGATCATCATACCTATGGTAAATCCCAGGTAATCTTGGAAAAACATATGCAAGTTGATAAGCTGTCCTTATGATTCAGCTCCGCAGCCAGTTGCCGCCCATGAACGCCCTCGTCATCTTCGAGGCCGCCGGCCGCCTTGGCAGCTTCACGCAGGCGGCGCGGGAACTCAAGGTGACCCAGGCGGCGGTCAGCTATGGCGTCAAGCAGTTGGAGGCCTTTCTCGGCACCGGGCTGTTTCTGCGCGAACACCAGCGCGTGCGGCTGAGCGATGACGGGCGGCGCTATCACCAGGACATTACCCTGGCGCTGGAGCATATCCGCCGCTCGACGGAGGGGATCGGGCAGCGCCATCGGGGTCGGCATGTGACGCTTTCCTGTTCGACCGCGTTTGCTTCCTGGTGGATGCTGCCACGCCTCGCCGCTTTTCGCCTGGCCAATCCGGGCGTCGATCTCCGACTGCAGACGACGGACAAGGATATCGACCTGCTGGCGGAAGGCGTATCGCTGGCGATCCGGCGGGGCAACGGTCGCTATCTCGGCTGCGACGCCGTGAAGCTGGTCGATGAGGCCATCATCCCCATTTGCAGTCCCGCCTATTTGGAGCGGGCCAATACGATCTCAGAGGTCGGCGATCTTTCGCGGCACCGCCTGATCCACCTCGACGAACCGTTCCGGCCCCGGCCGGGCTGGGGCGATTATCTCCGCGCCATGGGCGAAGTGCCGCCTGCCGGCGAAGCGCTGGGAGAGAGCGGGGCTGACCTGCACATGAACGATTACGCGCTGGTCATCGGCGCCGCTCTGGAAGGGCAGGGGATCGCCCTGGGCTGGCGGCACCAGACCGACCATCTGGTGGCGCGGGGGTTGCTGGTGCATCCGCTGGATCGGCCCTGGGTTACCGGCCTAGCCTTCCACATCGTCTGGCCCCATGGGGCGGAATTGACGGCGGAGGCCCTGGCGGTGCGGGACTGGCTGGCGCTGAACCCACCCATCCCGCCGCTCGACTATGGCGACGGGCTCGACAGACACCGTCAGATGGCGCTCACGGATTCCGGCATTTCGAACACCCGCAACTGATTGCGCCCACCTTTCTTAGCCGCATAGAGCGCGTCGCCGGCCAGCTTGAACAGGTTGGCGCGATCGATCTGGACGCTGGGCCGGCACACGGCGATACCGACCGAGATCGTGACGGTCGCCGCGATTGGCGAATGCGCATGGGGCAGGGCCAGGGCGCGTGTGGCACCGAGCAGGCGTTCGCCGACGATGGCGGCGCCGGCGGCCTCCGTGTCCGGCAATAGGCCGACGAATTCCTCGCCGCCGTAGCGCGCCAGCAGGTCGGCCGGGCGGAGCATCGCCTTCGACAGCGCCTGGCCCAGCAAGCGCAGGCAATCGTCGCCGGCGCCATGGCCGTAGGCGTCGTTGTAGAGCTTGAAGTGGTCGATGTCGGTGAGGAACACGGCGAGGCTGGATTTCACGCGGATGGCGCGGCGCCATTCGCGGTCGAAGTCTTCCTCGAAGGCGCGGCGGTTGGCGATGCCGGTCAAGCCGTCGATGGCGGAGAGGCGGCGCAGGATATCGCGCTGCCGCTTCAGTTCCAGCTGGTTGCGGACGCGCGCGAGCACGATGGGTGGACTGACCGGTTTGGCTATGTAGTCCACGGCACCAAGCGCCAATCCCTTGGCCTCCTGTCGCTCCTGATCCATGGAGGTGACGAACATTACCGGAATGTCACGAGTAAACGGATTGGCTTTCAGCCGGTCGCAGATTTCGTACCCGTCCATGCCCGGCATCATGATGTCGAGAATGATCAGGTCCGGTTCCTCGGCAGCGGCAAGCGACAGGGCGTCGGCGCCGTTATTGGCGGAAATGACCTGGTAGATTTCCCGCAGCACGACGTTGAGAATGGCCAGATTGGTGGGTGAATCGTCGACCACCAGGATCAGTTCTTTTTCCCGCGTCATTTCATTTTTGCCTTCAGCCAGTCACTCGCGCGGCGAGTCCTGCTGCGCCAGCCATCTGGGAATCTTCTACCACTGATTGCCGCTTGCGAAAAGACCGGCGGCAATCGCCAGTCAATGCGTCACGGCAAAGAGACGAAACTCGTTCTCCGCTTCCGGCGACATCGGTACCGGCGTCAACCAGTCGGGGATGTCGTTTTTCTGCAGGCGATAATAGAGCGATTGTGGGCCGGATTCACGCACCGGTCTGGGCGCACCCTTGACGCAGATGAGGACCAGATCGACGGTGCGGCGCTCAACAATCTCGTGGCTGATTTCATCCTCGCTGGTGATCATGGCGGTAAACATGTCGGCCACGTCGTCGACCCCGCGATGATAGGGCCCGCCGACAAAGCGATACGGAGTACGATAGGCCAGCGCCGGGGAATAGTTGATCGAATCGGTCAGCACGATCGGCGCATCGTTGTCCGGACCGCGGACTGGCTGTTCGACATTCAGCCATTCGGCAAGGCTGGCGACATCGCACCGCTCTTCCTTTTCCGTCGCTTCAGCCGGTTGTGGCACCAGGCTGTAGAACTGGATGCCGAAGGCGACGATGAAGTAGCCGGCAAGGCGCGTACCGAGGCGCGTGGCATAGCCGCGATCCCGGGCCAGGTTGCACAGCATCGCAAAGCTGCCACAGCCCAGTATCGCGCCGAGCGCGCTCAGCGGAACCGCCAGGCGGGCATGCAGCAGGGCGCCGATGAGGGCCAGGGCATAGCTCAGAGACAGCAGGAGGATGGGCGGCCAACTGGATTCGCCGCGGCGAATCCACAGGAAATAGGCAATGGCCGGAATGGCCGCCAGCGAATTGCCGATCACCCGGGCAAAACGCACGGTGTTCTCGCGATCGGTAGGCCACAGCGCCCGCATCTCGCGCACGTCGTCCATGAACACGGCGGCGGCATCGGCCGAAATGTTGCCAAGCGGGCCGAGATAGAAGCGTGGAAAAAGAGCCACAAGAAGGGCGGCGGAGCCGAGCGCGATGATGACGGCGAGGCCGAGGCGGCGCCATCCCTGCCAGGAGATTGTCATCGCCAGCCGGAAATCGATGACGACGCCGGCGGCGATGGCTAGGTGAAGGATCGATACCTTGTCATACTCTGCCGCGAGCCAGGCCGAGGGCGGTTGTTCCACCGCCACGGCCAGTGCCACGGTCGCCATCAGTCCGAGGCCGAACCGGTAGCCCAGCTGTGCCCACTGACGGCCGTCGCGCGCGCCGAGCCAAAGCAGGCCAAAGCCGATCAGCGCCGGGGCCAGGGTCAGCATCGCCTCGGGTGTCACCCAGATGCCGGCACCGGCCCAGATGCCGGCCAGGAGGGCCGGGCGCCGGCGTGCCGGGGTCATGGCCGCGCGGATGAGATACCCGGCGGCCATCACGGTGCAAAGCAGGCTGAGAACATGATGATCCGGTCGGCCGGCAAGGGAGTAGCCCAATGCCGCCCCGTTCAGCAGCAGGATCAGGGCGGCGAGGCGCCAGGCCCCATGCTGGGGGAAGAGCGGTCTTGCCGCCCATGCCGCGCCAACGCAGGCCAAGGTATGCAGGACCGGCGAGACGACGACGCCGACCCAGTAGACGGACTGATGAAAGGTCAGGCCGAGCAGGTTCAGAAGCAGGGCGGGGAGAAGGATGATGAGGTCGAGCGGGCGGGTCCAATGCAGCGACAGACCATCTGGCGCCCCAAGCTTCGCGGTGATGGTCTGATACCAGGCGCCGGTCTGCCACAACTCCTCGACGCGCACGAGGCGCATATAGGCGTCGGTGTCGAGCAAGCCGCCTTGGGCCAGGATGGGGCTTTGATATCCAAAGGCGCCATGCAGGACAAAGGCGGCGATCAACAGGGCGGTCAGATCCTGGATCGGATAGCCGTCATGTCTCGTGGCATTCATGGTGGCGGAATCTCGTGATTGTACCCGGCCATTTCTCGGCGGTATTGGTTAACAAAGTATTGTCATTTGGCCGCGAGAGGGTAACCGAGAGCAATGACATGAGCTTTCGGGAGTCTGTGCACACCATGTTGTGACGTGGGATGGCCTAACGGCTTGCGAAGCGCATTGGCGCGATGGATGATGCCGGCAGTGTCCACTTGTCGGATGTCGGGCCGCTTTGCCCCAGCTGAAAGGTGAGACACCAAAAAGACGAAACAAGGCGACCATCAGGACGCCATATCGGTTGCAACGTTATCACTCTCAATGTGGAGAAGAGCTCATGATGAAGATTTCCAAGCTGTTCAAGTCCGAGTCCGGCGCGACCGCCATCGAGTATGGCTTGATCGCCGCGCTGATCGCCCTCGCGATCTTCGTTGGTGCGAAGATGGCCGGCAACGGTCTCGACACCATGTTCCAGACTGTCGGCGGCACGCTGCAGAACGCGGCCCAAGACATCGAGACCAACTAACCAGGCGTTAGGCTGGATCAGGACGCGCCGACCCGTCGCTGGGTCGGCGTGTTCTGCTTTGCCGGGGTCGGACAATCCGACATATGTCGGCGAGACACCCAAAGGACGAAACAAGGCGACCATCGAGCCGCCTTATCGGTTGCAGCGTCATCACTCTAACTGTGGAGAAGAGCTCATGATGAAGATTTCCAAGCTGTTCAAGTCCGAATCGGGCGCGACCGCCATTGAGTACGGTCTGATTGCCGCGCTGATCGCCCTCGCCATCTTCGTTGGTGCGAAGATGGCCGGCAACGGTCTCGACACCATGTTCCAGACTGTCGGCGGCACGTTGCAGAACGCGGCTGCTGATATCGAGACCAACTAACCCAGCGTTGGGTTGTGCATCGACGCGCCAGCCCATCACCGGGCCGGCGCGTTTTTGTTTGTCGGGTCCGCAAATGCTCGTCATGGCGTGTGAAGGTCTCCTGCTGGCCCTGCTGATTCTCGGCGCGGTCCTGGACATCCGCAGCTTCCGTCTGCCCAACTGGCTGACGTTGTCTACCGCGGTGGTCGCCGTGATCCATACGCTGCTGGTCGCGGCCGGATGGCAGGAGGTCGTCGGCCCGATCGCATTTGGCCTTGGCGTGCTTATTGCCGGTTTCGCGCTCCATCACTTCGGCCTCCTGGGTGGCGGCGATGTCAAATGGCTGGCTGCCCTGGCCATCTGGATTGGTCCCGGTTTTGCCGCCCTGCGCTTCCTGTTCATCATGGGATTGGCAGGCGGCCTGCTGGCCCTGGTGATCCTGATCGTGGGTCGGATCCGACCTGGCTATGGCCGTGTCGAGGGGCGCGCCCACCTGCCCTATGGTGTTGCTATCTCTTTGGCCGGTATGGATTTCTTGCTGCGCGACGGCAGCCTTGGCCAGCAGATGATGAACCTCTGGGGCGCCTAGGCGGGTGGATGATCGCCTGTCGACATCTGGTCCACCTTGAGCTGTTCATAATCTTGAATCTTCATATCCCCGTGCAAGGCATTGACTCAAAGCAAAGAATCCTTGGGTGTTTCGACGGAGAAATCGCGTTTTGGCTGGCGTCTTAACCAAAAATTGGTAATAATGCTTTACGGGGCATAGATACGGCGAAATCAGTCGCCCGATTGGCGGGCCTTGTGTGATTCGTCGTTTTGGGTTTTCCGGGTCTTGTCGGCAGGCCGGGAAAAGAGGGGCCTAATGCGACCGATTGTGATCGTGCTTATTGTGGTGGCTCTGGGGGCGGCCGGCTTGACCGCG
>JAEUKV010000258.1 GCA_016794165.1 Rhodospirillaceae bacterium | reverse complement strand
GGCGGCTCGCCGGGATTGCGCCCGGTGAGGTAGCGCGAATAATTCTCGATGCCGGCGCAGACACCGGTGGCCTCGATCATCTCCATGTCGAAATTGACCCGCTGCTCCAGGCGCTGGGCCTCCAGCAGCTTGCCCTGCGCTTCGAATTCCTTGAGCCGGATCTTGAGTTCCTCGCGGATCTGCTTGACGGCCTGGTGGAGCGTCGGCTTGGGCGTCACGTAATGGCTATTGGCGTAGATCTTGATCTCGGGAAGTTCGGCGGTCTTCTGCCCGGTCAGCGGATCGAATTCGACGATGCTCTCGATCTCGTCGCCGAACAGCGACAGGCGCCATGCCCGGTCCTCGAGATGGGCTGGAAAAAGCTCAAGCACGTCGCCCTTGATGCGGAAAGTGCCGCGGTAGAACGCCGTTTCGTTGCGCTTGTACTGGATCTCGATCAGGCGGCGCACCAGGGCGTTGAAGTCAATGCTGTCGCCAGGCTTCAGCGTGATGGTCATGGTGGAATAGGTTTCAGGGGCACCAATGCCGTAGATGCAGGAAACCGAGGCGACGATGATCACATCTCGGCGCTCGAACAGGGCGCGCGTCGCCGAGTGGCGCATGCGGTCGATCTGCTCGTTGAGCGAGCTTTCCTTCTCGATATAGGTATCGGTCCGCGGCACATAGGCCTCGGGCTGGTAGTAGTCATAGTAGGAGACGAAATACTCGACCGCGTTCTCCGGAAAAAAGCTCTTCATCTCGCCATAGAGCTGTGCCGCCAGGGTCTTGTTGGGGGCGAGTACCAGGGCCGGGCGCTGCACCTGCTGGATGACATGGGCGATGGTGAAAGTCTTGCCGGAACCGGTGACGCCGAGGAGAACCTGATCACGCTCCTGCGCCTGGATTCCGGCTACCAGTTCGGCGATCGCCTGGGGCTGATCGCCGGCCGGGCGATAGTCGGAGATCAACTTGAACGGCTTGCCGGGCAGGGCCTCGGCGGCGCCGATCGGGCGTTCTTCGACAATGGGGTCGGACTGCAGGGGCTTCATGCAGCCGCTTATAGAACAAAGCGGGAAAGCAGGAAAGGGGGGCGGGCCCGGATGCCGCCCCCACCGCCACGACAGCTCGCTTAAAGCAACTGCAGGAAGATCAGGACCAGCCCGGCCATGGACAGCGCCCAGATACCCGTCCGCAGCCAGGGCAGGCCGGCCAGATAGACGGCGGCATAGCCAAGGCGACTCCAGAAGAAGAGTTGGGCCCCCAGGGCGGTCATTTCGTTGGCCCGCCCCGCGGCATGGGCCACCAGCACCAGCGCCGCGAACAGGACAAGGCTTTCGAGCATGTTGACGTGCGCCCGGCGTGCCCGCCCGGCCAGACCGGTCAGCGCCGGCATGTCGTCGCGGTTGCCGACCAGGGCCGGCAGGCCGACCTGCCGTTGCGCCGTCATGACGGCGATCAGCATCTGCACGGCGCAGAGCGCCACTGACCAGACGAGTAGGACGAGATCGGTCGAGAGCGGTGTCATTTGGTTTCTTCCTTCGGATGGACTGCCGCGGGGATCGCGGCAGCCGGTGTCGTTCGTTGCCGTTACATCGGGCCGCTGGGTCTCTATTGGCGGGTCCCTATCGAGGCACGATCGCCCGGTAGAGATGCCAGGTGGCATGGCCCAGGATTGGGATCACGACGATGAGGCCGACAAAGAGTGGGATCGCGCCCAAAACCAGCCCGGCGGCGACGATCACGCCCCAGACCGCCATCGGCAGCGGATTGGCCAGCACCGCGCGCACCGAGGTCTGGATCGCCGTGCCAAGACCGATGTCGCGATCGAGCAGGAGCGGGAAGGAGATGACGCTGATCGCCATGGCAAAGACCGCGAAGAGGAAGCCCGCGCCGATTCCGATGACGATCATCGTCCAGCCGGCCGGGGTGGTGAACACGGCCGCGAGGAAGCCGCCGATGGAGCGGGGCGGTTCCGGCCCCAGGGTCGCCGTCTGGATGCCATAGGCGGTGGCGATCCAGATCAGGAAGACCGCGACCAGGATCAGGCCAAGACCGACAATGGCACCGAGATTGGGTGCGCGCAGAACCGCAAGGGCGTTGACCCAGGTGACCTGGTTGCCCAGTTCCCGCTGGCGGCTCATTTCGTATAGGCCGATGGCGGCGATGGGCCCCACCAGGGCGAAGCCGGAGGCCAGCGGAAAGAGCATCGGCAGAAGGTGATAGCCGAACATGAATCTGGCCAGCACCAGGCCGACAACCGGATAGATGACGCACAGGAATACGACGTCCGTGCGATAGGCGCCGAAATCGGCTGCCGCCCGGACGAAAATTTCGCGGAAAGATGCAATATTGATGCGGCGGACCGGCAGGGGGCCGGCGAGGTCCCGCTCGCGTTCCTCGGCATGGTCCCAGGAGCGCCCGATCGCATCCAGCGCCGCCACTGCGTGCCGGCACTGGTCCCAGCCCCACTCAAGGGGGTTTCTGATGGTGGTTGCCATGGCGGTCCTCCCCAGCTTCGGGTTGGTGGAGGCGGCTCCCGTCCCCGATCCATGCGAATCGACGGTCGGTTCCCAGGTACCGACGACTGCGACAGCCGCGCCCAGATGCCTCTAACCATACGCCCATTGCCGGTGCTTGTCTCCCGTCCAGCCGGGCGGTTCGCGGGCCCCGCGGTTGTGCGATTGACTTTTTCGCGCCGCCCGCCATCTTTCGCCCGCCATTCGTTTGGCATCGCCGGCCGGGCATTCCCCCGCCGCCGCCAGACCGTCTCGCCAAAGGGAGCCAGCGGCACGCATGTTTGAGTTTTTAAGCGACCCCAATGTCATCCTCAGTTTCCTGACACTTGCTGCCCTGGAGATCGTGCTCGGCATCGACAATCTGCTCTTTGTCCAGATTGTCGCCAGCCGGTGTGCGCCGGAAAAGCAGAAGATGGCGCGGCGGGTTGGGCTTGTCCTCGCCCTCGGCACCCGCCTGCTGCTGCTCGCTTCCATTGCATGGGTGGCTGGGTTGACGACGCCGATCCTGGCGATCGACTGGTTCGGGCCGGAGATGGTTTTTGACCTCTCCTGGCGGGACGTGATCCTGCTGGGCGGGGGCTTGTTCCTGCTCGCCAAGGCCACCACCGAGATCCACCATCATATCGATGGCGGCGATGACGGTCTCACGGTTGGCAAGTATATGAGCCTGGGTGCGGCCATCGTGCAGATCGCCCTGCTCGACATCGTCTTTTCCCTGGACAGCGTGATCACCGCGGTCGGCATGGCGGAGCACCTGTCGGTGATGGTCGCCGCCGTGGTGGTCGCCATGATCGTGATGATCGCCGCGGCCGAGCCGGTCGGAAACTTCGTCGACCAGCACCCGACGGTCAAGGTGTTGTGCCTGTCCTTCCTGCTGCTGATCGGCATGGCCCTGCTCGGCGAAGGCCTGCACTTCCATATCCCGAAGGCCTATCTCTATTTCGCCATCGCCTTCTCGGCGCTGGTCGAAGGAATCAATCTTTGGGCGCGGACCAAGCAACGAAGGAAGCGGGCCGCCAGAAGCGCGGCGTGACGAGGATCAGCCGAACCGCTCGGTGAGATCGAGGGTGCTTTCCCAGCCGATGCGATCGAAATTCTCGGCGATCCATTTGTCGGCGGTCTCGTAGCCGAGCTGGTGCAGGTGCTCGAGGAAGGGGCGCTCGGTATTCATCTTGCTGAGCGCGCCCATATCGGCGAGTTCGGCTTCGGCCGAGATCTCGTGGAAGCGGACGGCAGTGTAGCGGTCGTTCTGCAACTCGCCACTCTCAATCAGCCGGGTAATCGTGGCGAAGCCCTCCATCTCCCGCACCAGGCTGGAGTTAAAGGTCATTTCGTTGATCCGGTTGAGGATGTCGCGGGCGGAAATGGGCACGTCGGGGCGGTTCATCGGATTGACCTGGACGATCACGACGTCGCTGCTGTCGCATTCGTGGATCAGGGGATGGATCGCAGGATTGCCGAGATACCCGCCGTCCCAGAAATATTCGCCGTCGATCTCGACCGCTTCGAACAGCAGCGGCAGGCAGGCGGAGGCGAGCAGGGCCTCGACCGAGATCTCCGGGGTGCGGAACAGGCGCGAGCGGCAGGTGCGGACATTGGACGCGGTCACGAACAGCTTCACCTGGGGATGCCGCCGCAGGTTCTCGAAGTCGACCAGGTCGGTGAGCAGGTCGCTCAGCGGATTGATCCGCATCGGGTTGAGCTGCAGCGGGGCGAACATGCGCGTGGCATGATCGAGCCACATGAAGGTGGGATCGCTGTCGACGTTCCAGCCGTCGGACAGGCCGGGCAGGCCGCGCGGCAGGACGCGTGGCATGGTGTTCAGGCCCGAGACACCCATCCAGAAGGCTTCCAGCGCATCGATGGCGCCCTGGCGCTTGCCCTTCAGGAAGCCGTCGGCGAACACGGCCGCGTTCATGCCCCCGGCACTGGTACCCGAAAGACCGTCGATATAGATTCGCGGCTCGCTGATCAGCCGGTGCATGACCCCCCAGGTGAACGCGCCATGCGAGCCGCCGCCCTGGAGGGCGAGGCTGATATGCTTGACACCGGGCTTGGTTGCGCGCCCGGCGCCGGTCCGCTGATGACTCGGCTGGTCGTTCGTATGCATTTCGATCATTCCGGCAGGGATTCCCGATCGCGGGAACCGGCCAGATCATCGCGGTATATGGTTTACAATTTGTGAAGGCGGGCACCGGCATGCCCGAGCACGGTCTTCAGGGTGGCATGAGTCTGTGGATCGATACTCTGCGCGACGTTGAAGCGCAGGAAGGAATCCCAGCGGGATTCCTCACCCGGGCTGAAGACATTGCCGGGAGCCAGAATGATCCCTGCGGACTGGGCCGCCTCGGCCACGGCCAGCGCACTCTTGTTTGAAGGCAGCGCCATCCAGAGGAAGAGTCCCTCGGCGGGCTCTCTTGCCCCGTCCATCCAGGGCATCAGGCCGAGGCCGGTCAGCCGCTTCAGGACGTGGTGCCGGCAGCGGGCCAGGCGGTCGCGCATGCCGGCCACGTGTTTCCGGTAGGAGCCATCGCTCAGCAATCGATGGATGACCCGTGCCGACAATTCGTTGTTGCCGAAACTGATGGCGAGTTTCAGGTCGGCAAGATCGGCCATGGTCGCCGGATCGGCCGCGAGGAAGCCGATCCGTGTCGCCGCCGACAGGGTCTTGGAGAAACTGCCGAGATGGATGACGCGGGCGAGGCCGTCGAGGGCTGCCAGGCGGAAGCCGGGCTGCGTTTCGAAATCGCGGAAGATGTCGTCTTCCAGGATACGGAAATCGTGGCGCTGGGCCAGACTCAGCAGTTTGTGGGCGGCGTTGAGGCCGAGCCTGGCCCCAGTCGGGTTCTGCGGGCCGGCATTGGTGAGATAGAGCTTCGGCCGCTGCGCGGTGGCGAGGCGGTCCAGGGCGTCGAGATCCGGCCCCGTCGGCGTCATCGGCACGGGAATGCACTTGCCGCGCTGGGCGCGCACCGCGGCATGAAAGTTGAAATATCCCGGATCGTCGACCAGGACGCCGTCGCCCGGCGACACCAGATAGCGGCAGACCAAATCGATCGCCTGGCTGGCGCTGTCGGTCAGCAGCAATCGATCTGGCTCGGCCGGGATTTCAAGTTCGTTGAGGCGCCGGGCCAGCAGGTCGCGCAAGGGACGGAAGCCCAAGGGTACACCATATTCGACCAGGTTCCCCAAGGCGGGATTGCGCCCGTCCTCGCGCACGATGGCACGCAGGGCGGTGCGGATCGCCGAATCGGGCAGCCAATCCGGCGGCAACCAGCCACAGCCGGGCTTGGGCTGGCCGGGCCCCGCGGTCAGCGATTGCCGCATCATCCAGATCGGGTTGATGCCGATGCGCCGGCTGGGCAGCGGGTCGAGGCTGAGATTTGCCCCTCTGCCGGTCGCACGGGGTGCCACGAAGAAGCCGGATTTCGCCCGGGCGACGATGCGACCCTCCGCCACCAGCCGGTCGTAAGCCGCGACCACGGTGAACGGGCTGACGCCAAGCCGCGTCGCCAGGCGCCGGACCGAGGGCAGCTTTTCCCCCGTCGCCAGCGCGCCAGTATCGATGCGCCGGTCGATCGCCGCGGCGATCCGCGCCGTGAGCGGCCCCGTCTCCCGATCAAGTGTCAGTTCCATCGCGACCTCTGCAGTCTGTACTGGAATTTGTACTGGTATAGTTTGTGCGATTGTATCGGAAGTGTGCCTGTCTGAGCCAGCCCGGCGGCGCCATCCTGGCCGCGATAGATGGACAATGTGGAACTCGCCCATGACAGCCGCCGCTACCGCCGGATCCACCGCCACGCCAAACGGTACGCTGGCGCGCGGGTTCGCCTATGGCCTGATCGGGGTCATCATCTTCGGCGGATCGCTGCCGGCCACGCGCGCCGCCGTTCTGGCCCTCGATCCCTGGTTCGTCAGCGCTGCCCGTGCCGTCGGTGCTGCGTTGCTGGGCGCTGGCTGGCTGCTGTGGGAACGCGCACCTTGGCCGGATCGCCGCCAGTGGCGCGGGCTCGCCATCGTGGGCCTGAGCGTCGTCATCGCCTTTCCGGTCCTCACCGGCCTCGCGCTGCAATGGGTCTCGGCCAGTCACGGCATCCTCTTCATCGGCCTCATCCCGCTTTCGACCTGTCTGGTGGGTGCCGTCATCGGCACGGTGCGGCCGCGCCGGGCCTTCTGGTTCTGGGCCGTGTTCGGGGCCGCGAGTGTCGCTGCCTATGCGGTCTATATGGGCGGCGGGAAATTCAGCCTTCCCGACCTGCTGATGATCGGGGCGATCATCGGCAGTGGGGTGGGTTATGCCGAGGGCGCGCGGCTTGCGCAGAAGATGGCACCGGCGGCGGTCATCTCCTGGGGCCTGGTGATCAGCCTGCCGCTCTCGCTGCCGGCAATGCTGTTGACCTGGCCCGCGGCGCTCGCCCTGGTCCCGGCTTCGGCCTGGGCCGGGCTCGGTTACGTCACCATCTTCTCGATGTTCGTGGGATTTCTGTTCTGGTACCGGGGCATGGTTCTGGGCGGTACGGCCAGGGTCAGCCAGATCCAATTGTTCCAGCCGTTTATCGGGTTGCTGCTGGCGGCCGTTTTTTTGGGTGAAACCCTCGATTTCGGCATCGCCGTCGGAACTGTCATGGTGACAATTTCCGTCAGCCAGGCAAGGCGTTATGCCTAGGCAGGAGCGGCACGTCTGATCTGCAGGACCGGGGGTTGCGAGGGCCGAAGGCGGGGGCTATGTTCCGGCCCGCATTTGCCTTCCCAATCGCTCCTCCAAAGGTGATCCGACATGGCCTTCCTCGCCGACCGTCTCGACCGCATCAAGCCGTCGCCCACCATTGCCGTGACCATGAAGGCGCGCGAACTCAAGGCCGCGGGCCGCGACGTCATCGGCCTTGGCGCCGGCGAGCCCGATTTTGACACGCCCGACAATATCAAGCAGGCGGCGATCAAGGCGATCCAGGCGGGCGACACGAAGTACACCAATGTCGACGGCACCGATGCGCTGAAGAAGGCGATCATCGCCAAGTTCAAGCGCGAGAACAATCTCGACTACAAGCTCGACCAAATCACGGTGGGCACCGGTGGCAAGCAGGTGCTCTACAACGCCTTGGTGGCCACGGTGAACCCGGGCGACGAGGTGATCATCCCGGCGCCCTATTGGGTCTCTTATCCCGACATCGTGCACCTCGCGGAAGGCACACCGGTCTTCGTCGAATGCGGCCAGAACCACCAGTTCAAGCTGCTGCCGGAGATGCTGGAAGCGGCGATCACGCCCAAGACCAAGTGGCTGATCCTGAATTCGCCGAGCAACCCGACCGGCGCCGCCTATACTACCGCGGAACTGAAGGCATTGGCCGATGTGCTCCTGAAGCATCCTCATGTCTGGGTGCTGACCGACGACATGTACGAACATCTCGTCTATGACAACTTCAAGTTCGCGACCATCGCCGAGGTCGAGCCGAAGCTCTATGAGCGGACGCTGACCATGAACGGCGTCTCGAAAAGCTATTGCATGACCGGCTGGCGCATCGGCTATGCCGGGGGCCCAGCGTCGCTGATCAAGGCCATCGCCAAGATCCAGTCGCAATCGACCTCGAACCCCTCATCGATCAGCCAGGCGGCGGCGGTCGAGGCCCTCAATGGCCCGCAGGATTTCATTGCCCGGCACAACGTCTCCTTCAGGGAGCGCCGCGACCTGGTGGTCGAGATGCTGAACAAGGCGCCGGGCCTGCATTGCCACAAGCCGGAAGGGGCATTCTACGTCTATCCGTCCTGTGCCGGCGTCATCGGCAAGACCACGCCAGAGGGCAAGAAAATCGCCACCGACGACGATTTCGTGACCTATCTCCTGGAAGCCGAGGGGGTGGCGGCGGTGCAGGGCTCAGCCTTCGGCCTCTCCCCCCATTTCCGCATCTCGTACGCGACCTCGACCGAGGCGCTCCGGGATGCCTGTACCCGCATCATCCGGGCCTGCGAACAGTTGAAATAGGGGGACCGGGGCCAGTGCGGCTCAGGGCCGCCCCGGGCGGCTTGCCCGGGGCCGGCCTGCGGCAATATTGCCGCCAGAATCTTCCGTTGCGGCCTTGCGATTGCGGTGGATAGGGGCCAGATTTGAGTGGCTCCAATCTTTCCGCCAACCTATTCGGGGTCATGACATGGAAATCGATATCGGCATCTCCAAGAAGGATCGCAAAGCCATCGCCGACGGCCTGTCGCGCCTCCTGGCTGACACCTACACGCTTTACCTCAAGACCCACAATTTCCACTGGAACGTCGAAGGTCCGATGTTCAACACCCTGCATATCATGTTCGAGACGCAGTACAACGAGCTCGCCCTCGCGGTCGATCTCATTGCCGAACGCATCCGCGCCCTTGGCTATCCGGCCCCCGGCTCCTACGCCGCCTATGCCAAGCTCTCCTCGATCAAGGAAGAGCAGGGCGTGCCGAATGCCGAGGCCATGATCAAGCAGCTGGTGCAGGGCCAGGAATCGGTCGTCAAGACCGCCCGCAGCGTGTTCCCGGCGGCGGAGAAGGCCGGCGATGAGCCCACTGCTGACCTGCTCACCCAGCGCATGCAGCTGCACGAAAAAAATGCCTGGATGCTGCGCTCGCTGCTGAGCAAGTAAAACGTATTGGATCAATTGGTTAAGGCCAGCGCTGCGAGATTCGGCGCTGGCCGTTTCTTTTTCCGTGGGCCGGATCGGGTGTAATCTGGGCGCAAGACGTGACGTATCTCTAACTGACCACGCCGGACAAGCGCGCCGACGTGGAAGTGGCAGGAGAGGCGGCATCATGTGGATCAGGAAAACCCGCGGCTGGGAAATCAAGGAAAGTCGGGCGACACCGGAGGCGGTGTTCCGCGATCGGCGCCGCTTCATGGCGGGTGCAGCCGGTGCGATTCTGGCACCCGGGCTGCTTGCCTGCGAGAAGGAGGCCGGGGCAGACACCGCGGCCGGCGAAGCCGATCCGACCGCCGACCTCTATCCCTTCGCCCGCAACGAGCGGTATCAGCTGGACCGCGATCTCACGCCCGAGGCGGATGCCACCAGCTACAACAACTACTATGAATTCGGCACGTCGAAGAACATCGTGAAGGCAGCGCAGGCCCTGCCACTGCGCCCCTGGGCGATCACGATCGACGGCATGGTGGCGCAGCCGCGCACGATCGATATCGATGATCTCATCAAGCAGATGCCGCTGGAGGAACGCCTCTATCGCCATCGCTGTGTCGAGGCCTGGGCGATGGCGGTGCCGTGGAGCGGTTTCCCGCTGGCGGCTCTGGTGAAACTGGCGGAGCCGACCGGCGACGCCAAATTCCTGCGCTTCGAGAGTTTCATGAACACCGAGGCGGCGCCGGGACAAAGCGAGGCCTGGTACCCCTGGCCCTATGTCGAGGGTGTCACCCTGGCGGAAGCTGCGAACGATCTTTCCTTCATGGTGACGGGCATGTACGGGAAGCCGGCACCCAAGCAGAACGGCGCGCCGCTGCGCCTCGCTTTGCCCTGGAAGTATGGCTTCAAATCGGCCAAGGGCATTCAGCGCATCACCTTCACCGACCAACAGCCGGTCGGCCTGTGGGAGGCGATCCAGGGCAGTGAATACGGCTTCTATGCCAATGTGAATCCGGCATTCGCCCATCCGCGCTGGAGCCAGGCATCGGAGCGCCTGCTGGGATCGGGCGAGCGGGTACCGACCCAGCTCTACAACGGCTATGGCGAGTTCGTGGCGGAGCTCTATCCGGACGTCAACGATCGGCGCTATTTTTATTGATCGCCTGACTGCAACAGTTGCTGGTTCGCTGGTGGGCGGATGACGACAAGGCCGAGCTTTGCTAACCAGACCAGGCCGCGCTCGATGCGGTTGCGGCGTATCTCGGGAAATCCGGCCAGTATGTCGCCGACCGAGAGCATCCCACGTCGCTGCAGATCGCCCAGGATCTTGGCGCAATCGTCAGTATCCGGCGCCATCGGCTTCATATAGGCGATGATCGGCGATTGCAGCAGCAACTGCAGCCGAGCGCCATCCGACCCCGGCGCTGCCGCGACGAGATGATCTGCGCCCAGCACATCGGCAGCGTAGCTCTCAAAGGCGATGAAGGGGTCGATCCGGGCGGGATTGGATGGCTGGCCCGCGCTCAGGCCAGCGCTTTCGCTGCTGGCGGCACGGCGTTCGGCGAGCTCGCGCCAGAGCGCCTGGTATTGCCGGATCACGACCGCCCAATCAAAGACTTCGACGGCCCGCTGCCGCGCCGCCTCGCCCATGCGCCGGCGCAGATCCGCATCCTCGATCAGGGCCAGATAGGCACGCGCCGCGGCGTTCGGGTCGACGGCCACGAACTGGCTCGATTGGCCGCAATAGACATCGTAGGAGTCCAGCCCGGCCGCATGTCGATCCGCGAAGTCGGCGCCGAGGCCGCCTCTCGGTATCAGCGTCGGCAGGCGGATGCCGTCGATGCCGTCGCGGATGGTGTCGCGATAGCCGTTCCAGTCGGTGACCACGCCGGGCAGTCCCGCCGCCATCGCCTCGATGGGTGTCAATCCGAAGGTCTCCTGAAAATTGTCGGACAGCGAGGTGAAGATGTCCGCAGCCTGCCAGCCCCGTTGCCGGATGTCCGCCTTTCTGCCGTCGAGAAAGACGCAGTTGACGCTGGGGCAGAACGTGGCCGCCCCTTGCCGGAAGCCGGTTTCGATGAAGTCGTTGGCGAACCAGCCGACCTGGATCAGATGGAGTTTCTTTCCGCCATTCCTGGCGAGCGCCTGGGCGGCCCGCTCGAGCCCGAGATACATCGGCAGGGGGTGCGCCTTGGCATGAAAGGAGAGGCGCCCGACAAAGAGCACGGCGATGTCGCCTTCGCCCAGGCGGAGCGCTGCGCGGGCGGCGGCGCGCCTCTCCGTCCCGGGCTGGAAGGCGTCGGTATCGACGCCCAGCGGAATGATGGGGAGCTGCGGCCGGACGAAGTGCGCGGCACCCATCCGGGCGGCGAGATAATCCTGCTGCTGGTAGAGCACCTGTTCCACCGTGTCGCGGACGACTGTCGAGGTGCAGATGAGCGCATCCCACGCCTGCACCGGCGCGGAAAGCAGGCTGGCGATGAGGTCCATCGCCCCGGCGGAGGCGGTGGTATGGGTGACGCCGGTGATGGAGTAGAGTCGCTGGCCATGGGCGCGGCGGCGCCAGGCGGCAGCAGCGATGCCGGGATCGGGGAGATAGAGCGTGCCGGGGGTGGCGGGGCTTGCCGCATCCCCCTCGTTGAGCCAGCGCACCGGAAGCTGACTGCCGAAGCCTGCGGCCAGGCGCTGGAACTGTCCGGCGATGTCCTTGGTCGGCGCATAGCAATGGAGCGTCTCGACGCCGCCATGGCGCAGGAATCCCTTGAGGAATCCCTCGCCGGCGGCGTGACGGCCCATCAGTTTATGGCGGGTCGTGTCGAAGCTCTCGGGATGATAGCGGATGGCGGCATTGGCTGCGTCGATCATGGCGCGAGCATAGCCAAGAAGCGCAGTCGGGAGAAAGCGATTGTTGGATCCGCTCGGTGATCGCTCTCAGGCCGTGAGCAGGCGCTTTGCCAGCCAGCGGTGAAAGCAATGCGTCGGTCCGTCCATGGCGGGCGAGAACACGCCGCCGTCATAGCCCGGGGAATGACGGCCCCGCTGCATCCGCTGCACCACGTCGACATCCTCGGCGAAGACGGTGCGCCAGGTCGCGAGATTGGCTTCCTTCACCGACTGATAGGTGGCATCGGCGGAATCGTCGCCGACATAGTAGATCTCGAGGTGTTCGCGCGTGCGGTCGAGGCCAAGCGGCTCAAGGCGGATGGCGAAGAAGTGATCGCGATGAATCCCGAGCAGCAGGTTCGGGAAAAGCGATGTGTACTCCGCAGCCTTGTCCCAGCGTGCCGGCAGGTTCGGGAAGCAGGGCAGGTTGGGCCCGTCCTTGACCAGCAGCGGCGTATAGGCATGGCTGCCCTGGCCGGAAAAATGGTCCTCCGCCTCGATGTGATAGTGGTCTTCAAGCTTTGAATAGGAGTTGAGGCCGGGGTGGATCGAGGGCAGGTGGTAGGATTCGCAATAGTTCTCGACGGCGAGTTTCCAGTTGCAATCGACGGTCAACTTTAGGCTGCCGACCTCACCCGGATGCCTGATCCGGCCCATGTCGAAATCGGCCCAGCGCTCGCGGAGCGGGGCGATGAAGGTCTCGAAGGGTTCCGCGTCGCCGCTCAGGTTGACGAACACCATGTCCCAGAAGACGACACTGCGCACCGGCTTCAGGCCATGGGCCGATTTGTCGAAACCTGCGGTCTCGTTGATCCGGGGGCCGCCGATATGCGGTGTCGCCAGCAACTGGCCGTCAAGATCGTAGACCCAGGAATGATAGGGGCAGCGCAGGCGCCGCTTCACGCTGCAGGGCTCGGTGACCAACTGAGCGCCGCGATGCGAGCAGACGTTGTGAAACACGCCGATGCCACCGTCATAGCGCCGCAGCATGAGAAGGGGGATGCCCAGGACATCGCTTGGAAAGGCGTCGCCGGGCGCGGCCACGTCACGGCCGAAGCCGATACAGAACCAGGTCCGGGCGATGACGCGGTCGCGCTCCCAAGCCTGGAAGGCGTCGCTGGTATAGGCCTCGTTGGGCAGTCCGCGCGCCTCGTCGATCGGCAGCAGGACACGCTCCATCGCAGCGGGATCGAAGGGAAGGCGGGTGGTGTCGGCACGCGGCTGCACGGGTCATGGCTCCGATAGTTGACGGCGCTGGATAATCTTTGCAGTGTCGAACGGTCGCGCGGGGTTGTAAATCCGCTCTTGTGTGATGGCGCCATGCCGGTTCGTAATGATGGCGCCGGGACATGATGGCACCGGCGCATGATGCCGCAAACCCGCTGCACGAGGATCAGGAAGCCGATGGCCCGACAGTCTTTGCGCCGAGCCTTGCCACCCCTCAACTCCCTGGTCGCCTTCGAGGCGGCCGGCCGGCTGGAGAGTTTCACGGCGGCAGGCCGCGAACTGGGCCTGACCCAGGCGGCGATCAGCCGCCAGATCCAGCAACTGGAAGCCGATATCGGCGTCCTGCTGTTTTCGCGCTCGCGGCGTGGCATGCGCCTGACCCCGGAGGGCGATATTCTCTACCGGTCCGTGACCGCCGGCCTCACCTCGATCGCGGACACCACCACCACATTGCGCCAGCAGCAGGGGCGTCGCAGCGTCACCATTGGTGCCACGCTCGGCTTCTCCACCTTCTGGCTGATGCCGCGCCTGCCACTGTTCCGGTCGGTCAACCAGAACATCGATCTCAGGCTGGTGGCGTCGGACGCACTGGGCGATCTCGCGGTCGAGCGGATCGACATGGCGGTGCGCTATGGCGACGGCCACTGGCCGGGGGTTCACGCGACGCGCCTCTTCGGCGGTGAGATGTTCCCGATCGTCAGCCCCAAGCTGCTCAAGGGCCGGAAACTTCCGCTCAGTCTCGACGAGTTCCGTGCCCTCCCCCTGCTGGAATACGAATCCGCCGATCCGCGCTGGCTCAACTGGGATGACTGGTCGCACAGCCAGCCGGAGCGGCCGAAACTGCCGGCCGCGCGCATCCGCTTCAACAACTATCCGCTCCTCGTGCAGGCGGCGGTGGCAGGCGAGGGGGTCGGCCTCGGCTGGCGCTACTTTGTCGATGATTACCTTCGGGACCGCAGCCTCGTGCGACCGGTGGAAGAGGTGCTGATGACCGATTTCAGCTTCCACCTGGTGGAGCCGATCGGCGCCCGGCCGCGCACTGGCACCACCCTGCTGCGCAACTGGCTGCTGGAACAGGCCAGGCTCAGCGAGGCAGCGCCGCTGCCCTGAGAGGTCGAAATCGTCCTGCCGATTTTCCGTCTTCGTCTGTCGATTATTGACAATGCAGCGAAAACGGCTGAGATAGCCTTGCCGCCATCACGAACGCGATGCAGTCAGCGAGGCTTCACCCATGCTCCCGGCTTTTGTTCCCCTGAAGATCCTGCGCTATGGCTTTCGCAAGAAATACCCGGCCGAGCGCTTCATCCCGAAGGCACAGGATCTCAAGAAATCCTATGACGTCGTGATCATCGGCGGTGGTGGCCATGCCCTGGCCTGCGCCTACTACCTCGCCAAGACCCACGGCATCACCAATGTCTGCGTGCTGGAGCGCGGCTATCTCGCCGGCGGCAACACGGCGCGCAACACCGCGATCATCCGCTCAAATTACCTGACGCCCGAAGGGGTGCGGTTCTACGAGCAATCGCTGTCGCTTTACCGCGAATTCAGCCAGGAACTCGATTTCAACATTCTTTATTCGGAGCGCGGCCATTTTACCCTCGCCCATACCGATGCCGCCGTTCGTACCAGCCGCTGGCGCGCCGAGGTCAACAAGCAGCTGGGTGTTGATTCGGAACTGATCTATCCCGACGAGATCGCAAAGCTGTGCCCGCATCTCAACATGTCGGACAAGGTGCGCTACCCGATCATGGGGGCGCTCTACCATCCGCCGGGCTCGATCGCGCGTCACGATGCGGTCGCCTGGGCCTATGCCAGGGGGGCTGCCAAGCTGGGCGTCGAGATTCACCAGCAGACGCCGGTCACCGGCATGATCATCGAGAACGGCACGATCAAGGGCGTGGAGACGCCGCGAGGCACGGTTTACGCCAACAAGGTGATGCAGGCGGTGGCCGGCAACACCTCGGTCGTCGCCAAGATGGCCGGTTTCAAACTGCCGATTCGCACCATTCCGCTGCAGGCCTGTGTCAGCGTGCCGCTGAAGCCCTTCCTCGACCAGATCATCGTCTCCGGCTCCCTCCACGTCTATGTCAGCCAGAGTTCGCGCGGCGAACTTGTGATGGGCGGCTCGACCGACCCCTACGGCCTCTATTCGACCCGCTCGACGCTCGATTTCAAGGAAGGTCTGCTCGGCCACATGCTGGAGCTTCTGCCCATGCTGGGCGAGGTGAAGGTGATGCGGCAATGGGCCGGCATGACCGACATGACGCCGGATTTCAGCCCGGTGATGGGCCTGACCCCGGTCAAGAACTACTACATCGACAGTGGCTGGGGCACCTGGGGCTTCAAGGCGACGCCGGTCTGCGGCATGACCATGGCGCACACCATCGCCAACGACAGCCCGCACGACCTCATCAAGCCGTTCTATCTGGACCGCTTCGTCGAATATGCCCAGGTCGGCGAAAAGGGTGCCGCCTCGGTCGGCCATTGACGGGAGAATTGACATGAAAATCATGAACTGCCCGCTCAACGGCCCCCGCAACATCAGCGAATTCGTATGGGGTGGCGAGGTCAAGCCGATGCCCGATCCCGCCAGTGTCGACGACAGGACCTGGGCGGCCTGGCTGTTCCTGGAGAACAACGAGGCCGGTGTGGTGCGCGAATGGTGGTGCCATGTGCCCACCTCGTTCTGGTTCATCGCCGAGCGCAACACCGTAACCGATGAAATCCTCAGGACCTACGCCGCGGGGGACGTTTTCAATACCCGCGTCGAATTTGCGCCCAAAGCGGCGGAGAACAAGTGATGAGCGACATCAACCGACTGCCGGCACCCTTCGGGCGCCTGATCGACCGCAGCAGCCGTGTCACCTTCGATTTCGAGGGCCGCCGGATCGAGGGCTTCAAGGGCGACACCATCGCCTCGGCACTTTGCGCCAACGACCAGTGGATGATCTCGCGCTCGTTCAAGTATCACCGCCCGCGCGGTGTCCTCACCATGGCGGGACAGGATGCCAATACGCTGGTACAGCTGCCGCAGGAGCCGAATTGCCTGGCCGACAAGTACCCGGCCGAGGACGGCTTGAAGGTCAAGGCGCAGAACTATTTCGGCTCCTTCGACAGCGACATGGCGCGGGTGGTGGAACTGGCGCATCGTTTCCTGCCGGTGGGCTTCTACTACAAGACCTTCCACGAGAAGAAGAAGTCCTGGAAATTCTGGGAACCGATCGTGCGCGCCATGACGGGCCTGGGCGCCATCGATCCGAAGGCGGATTTCCATCACAGCTATTATGACAAGAAGTATCTCTTTGCCGATGTTGCCGTGATTGGCGGCGGACCTGCCGGCCTCGCTGCCGCCAGAGCCGCGGCTGAAAGCGGTGCCGAGGTGGTGCTGATCGACGAGAACGCGGCGCTGGGCGGCAGTCTTGGCTATGCCCGGTTCGACGCCGACGGCAAGCGTGCACCGACGCTGCTCAACGATCTGGTCGCCGCGGCCGAAGGCAATGCCAGGATTTCGGTGATGACCGGGGCCATCTGCTCGGGGTTCTTTACCGACAACTGGCTGCCGGTGATCAAGGGCAACCGCTTCTACAAGCTGCGGGCGAAATCCGTGGTGGTGGCGACCGGCTCGATCGAACAGCCGGCGGTGTTCCGCAACAACGACCTCCCCGGTGTCATGATGGCATCCGCGGCGCAGCGGCTGATCCACCTCTACGGCGTCCGACCCGGCCGTCGCGCGGTGATCCTTGCTGCCAACGACGATGCCTATGGTGCCGCACTCGATCTCCTCGATGCGGGGGTCGAGGTGGCCGCTATCGCCGATCTGCGCGCGGCGGGATCCTTGTCGCCGCTGGCGGCGCGCGTGAAATCCCGGGGCGTTGCGGTCCGTGTCGGCCACGGCGTCAGCGAAGCCACCTATGCCAGCAAGACGCATATCTCTGGTGCCGTCCTGGCACCGGTGGCGGGGGAAGGCCGGTTCGCTGCGGGCGGGATGAGCGTCGCCTGCGACCTCATCCTGATGTCGGTCGGTTTCAGCCCGGCCGGCCAGTTGCTGCATCACGCCGGCGCCAAGTTCGGCTATTGCCCGCAATCGCACATGTTCCATCCCACTGAGTTGCCGGCGGGCACCCATGCGGCGGGATCGGTCAACAACGCCTACGATCTTGACGCGGTCTTGACCGACGGCCGTCGTGCCGGTCTGCTGGCCGCAAGGGATGCCGGCCTTGGCGTCGGCGAGGTGCCGCCGGCGCCGGCCGAGAAGGGGAATGTCGGCCGCACCCATCCCTGGCCGATCTTTCCGCATCCGCGCGGCTTCGACTTCGTCGATTTCGACGAGGATCTCAAATATCACGACCTGATCAACGGCATCGCCGACGGCTACGACAATGTCGAGTTGCTGAAGCGCTATTCGACCGTCGGCATGGGGCCGAGCCAGGGCCGCCATTCCGCCGTCACCTCGGTGCGCATCGTTTCGCGCGAGACCGGGGCCGATATCGGGCGCATGAACGTGACCACCCAGCGGCCGCCCTATACGCCCGAGAAGTTCGGGCATCTGGCCGGGCGCGTGTTCGATCCGGAGCGGCGCACGGCAATGCATCACCGTCACCTGGAACTCGGCGCGCAGATGATGCCGGCCGGAATCTGGTGGCGGCCGGGCTATTACGGCGCCAGACAGGAACGCGACGCGGCCATCGTCCGGGAAGTGAAGGCGGTGCGCGAGAATGTCGGCCTGATCGATGTTTCCACCCTGGGCGGCCTCGATGTGCGCGGTCCCGACGCGGCGGAATTCCTCAACCGTATGTACACGTTCAGCTACACCAAGCAGCCGGTCGGCCGCTCACGCTATGTGTTGATGACGGACAATGCCGGCGTCGTTACCGATGACGGCGTTGCCTGTCGCTTCAACGACGAACATTTCTACGTGACGGCCACGACCAGCGGCGTCGATTCGGTCTATCGCCAAATGCTGTTCTGGAACGCCCAGTGGCGCCTCGACGTCGACGTCGCCAACGTCACGGCGGCCTATGCCGGGGTCAATATCGCAGGACCGAAATCGCGCCAGGTGCTGCAGAAGCTCTGCACCGATACGGACCTTTCTCCCGCCGGATTCCCCTATATGGGCGTCAGGATGGCGACCGTGGCCGGCATTCCGGCGCGCCTGATGCGCGTCGGCTTCGTCGGCGAACTCGGCTACGAAATCCACGTGCCGGCCAGCTATGGCGAAGCCTTGTGGGATGCGCTGATGGAGGCCGGCAAGGCGGAAGGGATTCGTCCCTTCGGCGTCGAAGCGCAGCGAGTCCTGCGTCTCGAAAAGGGTCACATCATCGTCAGCCAGGATACCGACGGCCTCACCAATGTTTGGGAGGCCGACATGCCCTGGGCGCTCGCCAAGACCAAGCCCTTCTTCGTCGGCGGCCGCTCGACCGAAATCATGGCGAAGGCGAAGCTGGCGCGAAAGCTGGTCGGCTTCACGCTGAAGAGTGCCGGCGATCCCTGCCCGGAGGAGTGCCATCTGGTGCTGAAGGGCGAAGAGATCGTGGGGCGCGTCACCTCCGCGGTGCGTTCGCCCAGCCTCGGCAAGGTCGTGGGGCTCGCCTATGTCGCCGGCGGCGACGCCGAGCCTGGCCGGGAATTCGACATCAAGATCGGCGGCGGCAAGCGTATCACCGGGGTGGTGACGAAATATCCCTTCTATGACCCTGACAACAAGCGGCAGGAGATGTGAGATGAGCACAATCGCCCCGGTCTCTCTCAAGCGCCGCAGCTTCATCTATCGCCTGCTCGCGGCCGAAGGCGCGCAGTTCGGCGAGATCAACGGCGGCGCGGTGCCGCTGCATTTCGGCGCGGGCCGCGAGGTGGAACTGGCGGCTGCCCGGCGCCTCGCCTTGGCCGACCTCTCCGTCCTCCCCCATGTCGGATTCAAGGGGAAGGGCACGGTGGAATGGCTGACCGCCCAGGGCCTCACGATCGGGCCTGACAGCAACAAGGCCTATCGCCAGGCCGGTGGTGAACTCGCCGCCAGGCTCGCGCCGACGGAGATATTCCTGATCGATTCGCTGGCTGGCACCGGTGCCCTGATCGGGCGCCTCGGATCGGCCTGGAAATGGGCGGAGTCGGCGCCGCGGCCGGCCCAGGGCTATCCCACGCCGCGCCAGGACAGCCATGCCTGGTTCATGGTCGCGGGGGAGTTCGCGCCGGAGATGTTCGCCAAGATCTGCGGCGTCGATCTCAGGCGCGACCGCTTTGCCGAGGGCGCCATCGCCCAGACCTCGATGGCCAAGATGAGCGCCATCGTGATCCGCGCCGACCGCCAGGGCCGCGACGGCCGCGTCAACGCCGCCTATCACGTGCTCGCCGATATCGCCTCGGCCGAGTATCTGTGGTCCTGCCTGATGGACGCGGCGGCGGAGTTCGACGGCAGGCCGGTTGGCCTGCTCGCCCTGCAAGACCTGGAGCAATGACCCGGACGGGGCAGTCCGCATGAGCGAACGCGAAATCGCCGATTTCGCGGCACCCCGCACGATCGGGGCGGCGCCCTTTCGGCTGGCGATCATTCTGGTGCCGGGCTTTGCGCTGATGTCTTTTGCCTCGGTGATCGAGCCGGCCCGCGGCGCCAACCGCCTGTCCGGCCGCAAGCTCTATCAATGGGAACTGTTTGGGCCGGCCCATGGCAATGTCGAATCCAACAGCGGCATCGAAGTGACCGCCCGCGCCATTGCCGAACTCGACCCCATCAATTTCGACATGGTGATCATCTGCGCAGCATCCCATGCCGAATCGAAGCGCTTTCCGGCTGTCGAGGCGGCGGCCCGACGGGTGCACCGTGCCGGGCTGGCGCTGGCCGCGGTGAGTACCGGGAGTTTTCTGCTGGCGCGGGCGGGCTTGCTGGCGGGACGGCGCTGTACCGTGCATTGGGATTATGCAGATTCGTTTCGCGAGGCTTTTGCGGATGTCGATCTGCTCAACGACCTGTTCGTGGTCGATGGCCGCATCCTGACCTGCGCCGGCGCCACCGCCGCCCTCGACATGATGCTGGAACTGATCCAGTGCCATCATGGCCGGGAACTGGCGCGGCAGATCGCCGATCAGTTCCTGCATGGCGGTATTCGCGCCGCGGCGGAGGGACAGCGCCAGGTCCTGCTGGGTGCCGCCGTCCGCAACACGGTGGTCCAGCGTGCCGTGCAGCGCATGGAAGCGACCGTTGAGGAGCCGGTTTCGCCAGCGCGCCTGGCCCGGGAACTGGGTGTCTCGCAGCGGCAGCTGGAACGCCTTTCAAAGCGTTATCTCGGCTGCACCCCAGCCAAATTCCATGCCCAGCTGCGCCTGCAGCGGGCACGGCGCATGCTGCGCCAGACCGAGCTCAGTGTGGCTGAGATCGCCATCGCCTGCGGCTTCGTCTCGCTCTCGCATTTTGCCAAGGCCTACCGCCGCCAGTTCAGCGTCAGCCCGCGCCAGGACCGTCAAATGGCCTGATCCAGGTATCGATTCGGCCGCTCCTGGCGCCATCAGGGGTGCCGGCGGCGTTCTGGGGCATGACGTCGCCCCTGCGACCGGTTATGCTCTCATATCGACATGCGGAGTCGGCGGGAGGATGAGCGGATGGCGCGCGAGACGATGAGGACGCGCGGTGGCAATGCCAAGGGCGAGCGCAAGGTGCGGCGCGGCAAAGTCAGCGAGGCGGACGCGCTGATGAAGCGGCGCGCCGATTCGGTGGCCGGCACGCCGGATAAGCTCGGCGTTGCCAAGCTGAATGGCCGCAAGGCGAAACGGGCGGTCGCGCTGGAGCAGGACCCGCATCACGTGACCGACAAGGGCCGCTCTCTCGAGGCGGCGATCGGTCGCGAAGTGCGCAACTTCCGGCACCAGCTCAACATGACCGTGGCGCAGCTCTCCCAGGCGTCCGGCATGTCCGCGGGCATGCTCTCCAAGATCGAGAACGGTCAGACCTCACCCTCGCTGGCGACGTTGCACGAACTTTCCCGCGCCCTCCAGGTGCCGGTCACATCCTTCTTTCGCGGCTTCGAGGAAGAGCGCTCGGCGACCTACGTGTCGGCCGGGCAGGGGTTGCCGATCGAGCGGCGCGGCACACGCGCCGGCCATCAGTATCAGCTGCTCGGGCACGGCTTCAGTCGCGGCCTTGCGGTCGAACCCTACCTCGTCACCCTGACGGAAAACTCTGATGTATTTCCCATCTTCCAGCATGATGGGGTCGAGTTCATCTACCTGCTGCATGGGGAAGTCGGCTATCGGCACGGTGACAAGCTCTACCATCTGCGGCCGGGTGATTCCCTGTACTTCGATTCCGACGTGCCGCACGGGCCGGAGCAGTTGATCAAACTGCCGATCCGCTTCCTCAGCGTCATCACCTATACCCGCGACAACGATTAAATTGCCTATTTCCATATAGTTGGAGCCGATGTTCTTGCCTGCGGGCTTTGTTTCCTGTCGGTAAAAAAAGTTTCATATCGCTTGACAGCGACCGGCGGGCCGGTATCTTGGATGGCAGGCGGCGGCACAGTTTCGCGCTGTCCTTCATTTTCTTGACCCCGAGACGGGAGCACTCAGGCATGTGCGGCATCGTTGGCCTCTTTCTCAAGAACCCGGCCTTGCAGCCGGAACTCGGCAAGCATCTCGAGACCATGCTCATCGGCATGACCGATCGCGGTCCCGATAGCGCGGGCATCGCCGTCTATCATAGCCCCGTCGCTGGCAAGCGCAGCAAGCTCACCCTGTTCAATGCCGATACCGCCTATCCCTGGCGCGCAGTCGCCGGCGAACTGGGTGCGGCGCTCAATGTCGAGGTTGATCTCGAGCAGCGCGGCAACCACGCCCTGCTCACGGTGGAGGCGACCGAGGCCGATGTCATTCGCTGGCTGAAGGCCAAGCATCCGGATGTGCGCATCATGGGTTATGGCAAGCTGATGGAAGTCTATAAGGATATGGGCCTGCCGGCGGATGTCGCGCGGAAATACGGGCTTGCCGAAATGCAGGGCAGCCATGCCATCGGCCATACCCGCATGGCGACGGAAAGCGCGGTGACCACCGAGCATTCCCACCCCTTCACCCCGGCCCCGGACATGTGTCTGGTGCACAACGGATCGCTCTCCAATCACAACAATCTCCGCAAGTGGCTGCGCAAGCAGGGCCAGGAATTCGACACCGACAACGATTCCGAGGTCGCGGCGCGCTATTTCGCCCACCGCCTCGCCGAAGGCGCCACCCTCAAGGAAGCGCTCGAGGCCGGACTCACCGATCTCGACGGGTTTTTTACCTTCACGATGGGGACCAAGGACGGCTTTGCCGTGCTGCGCGACGGCATTGCCTGCAAGCCGGCGGTTCTTGCCGAAAACGACGATTGGGTGGCGATGGCCTCCGAGTTCCGCAGCCTTGCCTATCTGCCCAATATCGAGAAGGCCAAGATCTGGGAGCCGGCCCCCGCCACCGTCTATAGCTGGAGCCTGCACTGATCATGAATGCGCTCGATCTGACCAAGACCTCGCTGCGCGAGGCGAACAGCAAGCTGCAGAGCCTGCCGGCGGATACCAACGAGAAGGTCTGGCACATCAACAACCTGCATGGCGAGCACGCCTGTGCGGTGGGGCTGACGCAGCCGATCGAGGTCCATATCAACGGTCATATCGGCTATTACTGCGCTGGCATGAACCAGAAGGCGACGGTCGTCATCCATGGCCAGTGCGGCGTTGGCGTTGCCGAGAACATGATGTCGGGCGAAGTCCGCGTGAAAGGCACCGCGAGTTCAGCCGCGGGTGCTACCGGCCAAGGCGGCCTGCTGGTAATTGAGGGCGATGCGGGTACGCGCTGCGGCATTTCCATGAAGGGCATCGATATTGTGGTGCAGGGTTCGGTCGGCGCCATGAGCGCCTTCATGGCGCAGTCGGGCTGCCTGGTCGTGTGCGGCGATGCCGGTGCCAGTCTCGGCGATTCGATTTATGAGGCCCGGCTCTA
>JAEUKV010000248.1 GCA_016794165.1 Rhodospirillaceae bacterium | reverse complement strand
ATCTCCTACAACGTGGATGCCTGGACCGTCGGTCTGCAGTACTCGCACCTCGACTTCGAAAACGATCCGGTCGGTGCCAACACCGACTTCACCCGTGACCGCGTGGTCGCGACCGGTTCCTACGCCCTCGGGCCGGGGATCGATCTCGACGCGTCGCTCGGTTACACCTGGATGGACGTTGACGGTCCGGCTGGTGCAGCCGCTGACAACTACGACGCCTTCGAAATCGGCGTCGGCACGGCCTTCACGTTCTGATCTGTCGCCTCGGCGATATCTTCAGACGTTTGGTCTTGGGAAGGGAGCGGGCAACCGCTCCCTTTTCCTTTTCAGGCCGCGTCCCCTTGCGGCAACCACCTCCTGACAGCCGACGCTGATGGCCCCATCGATCGCCGAGAAATCGATTGCCGAGAACCTGTCCGTCATTCGCGCCGCGATGGCGAAGGCGGCAACGGAAGCCGCCCGCGCGGCCGACGCCGTCACCCTGGTCGCGGTTTCCAAGACCCATCCGGCCGACGCGGTTCGCAAGGCCCTCGATGCTGGCCAGCTGGTCTTCGGCGAGAACCGCGTGCAGGAAGCGCTGGCGAAATTCCCCGCGCTCAAGGCCGCCCATCCGGCCCTCGAGCTTCACCTGATCGGCCCGCTGCAGACCAACAAGGTGCGCGACGCGGTGGCGCTGTTCGACGTCATCCAGTCCCTCGACCGCGAGAAACTCGCTCAGGCACTCGCCGCCGAGATGGCGCGGCAGAATCGGTGGCCGAAACTCTTCATCCAGGTCAATACCGGCGAGGAAGAACAGAAGGCCGGTCTCCGCCCCGAGGCGGTCGACGCGTTCGTCGCCCATTGCCGCGACCAGCTCAAGCTGCCGGTCGTGGGGCTGATGTGCATCCCGCCGGTCGACCAGCACCCGGCCCCGCATTTCGCGCTGCTCGCCAAAATGGCCCGCCGCAACGGACTTGCCGGGCTGAGCATGGGCATGAGCGGCGACTTCGAGGATGCCATCAAATGCGGCGCCACCCATGTGCGCATCGGCACCGCGATCTTCGGCGCGCGCGGCTGATCGCGCCGCCGCGACAGATCGCCACCCGCCTTGAGAAAACCGCGGCCGGTGTCAACGTACTTTGAATAAGCGGAATGCCGGGCCGCGTTGAGGTTCGGCGTATCCTGGGGAGTGGCGCACAATGATCCAGACGGCAAAGACGATTCCCGCACTGGCGACGGCCTTGATGATTGCGTGCTCGCCCCTGACGGCGGCACAGGCACAGGATCTCACGGTCGATTTCAAGTTCGACGCATCCAGCAAATGCTCGAACACCTCCCCTGAAATTCGCGTGGGCAACATTCCGGAAGGCACGGTCGCCTTCAAGGTGCGTCTGCGTGACCGCAATGCGCCTGGTTACAATCACGGTGGCGGCCAGGTGCCGAACGACGGCAGCGGCCTCATCCCAAAGGGCGCTCTCAAGGAACGCTACAAGGGCCCGTGCCCGCCTTCCGGCTCTCATACCTACGTCTTCACCGTCAAGGCCATCGACGCCAATGACGATACGCTGGCCGAAGGCGAGGCCAAGCAGCGCTTCCCATAACGAAGAACTCGGCGGTGGCCGGCGCGCATCTCAGCCGATGCGCATGTGCGCACCGGCTGCGCGCCCCGGACTTGCGACGCCGACTTACGAAGCCTGGGCGGCGTCGGCGGCGCGTTCGGCCTTCTTGCGTTCGTTGGGATCGAGGATCGCCTTGCGGATGCGGATGGCCTTCGGGGTCACCTCGACCAGTTCGTCATCCTCGATATAGGCCAGCGCCTGTTCGAGGCTCAGCTTCATCGGCGGGGTGAGGCGGATCGCTTCGTCCTTCGAGGTGGTGCGGATGTTGGTGAGCTGCTTCGACTTCAGCGGATTGACCTCGAGGTCGTTGGCGCGGCTGTGTTCGCCGATGATCATGCCCTCATAGACCGGCACGCCGGCGTCGATCATCATCTTGCCGCGCTCTTCCAGGTTCCACAACGCGTAGGCCACACTGGTGCCGCCGGCGTTCGAGATCAGCACGCCGTTGCGGCGGCCTTCGATCGGACCCTTGTAGGGGGCATAGCCGTGGAACAGGCGACTCATGATGCCGGTACCGCGGGTGTCGGTCAGGAACTCGCCGTGATAGCCGATGAGGCCGCGCGCCGGCACCAGCATGACCAGGCGCGTCTTGGCACCGCCCGAGGGCCGCATCTCCACCAATTCGCCACGACGCTGGCCGAGCTTGTCGATCACGATGCCGGTGAAATCCTCGTCGACATCGATCACCACTTCCTCGATGGGCTCCAGGCGCTGATGCGTCTTCGGGTCGATCTGATAGATCACGCGCGGCCGGCTGATGGAAAGCTCGAAGCCCTCGCGGCGCATCTGCTCGATGAGCACGCCCAGCTGCAGTTCGCCGCGACCGGCCACCTGAAAAGCGTCCTTGTCCTCGGTCTCGGTTACGTGAATGGCGACGTTGCCTTCCGACTCCCGCATCAGGCGGTCGCGGATCATGCGGCTGGTCACCTTGTCGCCGTCGCGGCCGGCGAGCGGTGAATCGTTGACCGAGAAACTCATGGCGAGCGTCGGCGGATCGATCGGCTGCGCCTTCAGCGGCACCTCGACCTCGGGCGACGCGATGGTGTCGGCGACCGTGCTGTCGGTCAGGCCCGCGATGGCGATGATGTCGCCGGCCTCGGCCGACTCAACCGGCGTGCGTTCGATGCCGCGGAAGGCGAGCAGCTTGGTCAGGCGGCCCACTTCGACCTGGGTTCCGTCGGGCCGCATGGCGCGCAGCTGCATGTTGACGGTGGCGGTGCCGGTCTGGATGCGGCCGGTGAGCACGCGGCCGAGATAGTTGTCGTATTCGAGGGTGGTGACCAGCATCGAGAAGGGCTTGTTCTCCTCGACCTTCGGCGCCGGCACATGGCGCACGATGAGATCGTAGAGCGGGGCCAGATCCTTGCGTTCGCCCTTCTCGAGATCGGTGGTGGCCCAGCCCTGCTTCGAGGACGCGAACAGGGTCGGGAAGTCGAGCTGCTCGGGCGACGCATCGAGGGCGGCGAAGAGATCGAACACCTGGTCGTGGACCGCATGCGGGTCGGCATCGGGCCGGTCGCATTTATTGATGATCACGATCGGCCTGAGGCCCAGGCGCAGCGCCTTGGTGGTGACGAACTTGGTCTGGGGCAAAGCACCTTCGGCGGCATCCACCAGCAGGACGACACCGTCCACCATCGAGAGGATGCGCTCGACCTCGCCGCCGAAATCGGCGTGGCCCGGCGTGTCGACGATGTTGATGCGGGTGTCCTGCCACTGGATCGAGGTGCACTTGGCGAGAATGGTGATCCCGCGCTCCTTTTCCAGATCGTTGGAATCCATCACCCGTTCCGCTACCTGCTGGTTGATGCGGAAGGCGCCGGATTGGCGGAGCAGCTGATCGACCAGGGTGGTTTTGCCGTGGTCGACATGGGCGATGATGGCGATGTTGCGCAGTTTCATGGCGTCACTTTTCAAAAATTGCCGTAACGCCCATCATCCCATGGCGATTGTTACATTCGCCATCGACAACCCCACACCCTAACCATCTCCCCGCAAGCGGGGTGAGGGGATATATGCAGGCGTGTCAATCGGTTAGGCGCCAGGCCGCAAATCGACAAGGCGCTCCTCACCCTCGCCCCGCGCGAGCGGGGAGAGGGCCGGGGTGAGGGGCTATTTCTCGCGGCGGCTTGTACCCTATTAGCCGACCTGCTGCAACAGAAGCTCGGCAAGGGGGGTTTCCGGCCGGGCGCCGAAATGGCTGATCACCTCGCCTGCCGCCAGGGCGGCGATGCGGCCGCTATCGGCATGGTCGCGGCCCTGGGTGTAGCCATAGAGGAAGCCGGCGGCGTAAAGGTCGCCCGCCCCGGTCACGTCGACCACCTTTTCGACCGGCCAGGCCGGCACCTCGATCACCTGGGGTCCGGCGACGATGAGCGAGCCCCTGGCGCTCCTGGTGATCGCGGCGAGGCCGCAATGCTCCCGCGTGATCGCAACCGCCTGGTCGAAATCCTCCGTCTCCCACAGGGCCGTGATCTCGTGCTCGTTGGCAAAGAGGATGTCGACATGGTTCTTCACCAGGTCCTGGAACTCGGTCAGATAGCGCTTCACGCAGAACGGATCGGAGAGGGTAAGGGCGATCTCGCGCCCGGCGCCATGGGCGATGTTGGCGGCCTTGAGGAACGCCTGCTTGGCCAGCGGCGGGTCCCACAGATAGCCTTCGAGATAGGTCACCTTGGCGCGGGAAATGACGGCGGGGTCGACGTCCTCGGGGGTGAGCTCGACGCAGGCACCGAGATAGGTGTTCATGGTCCGCTCGGCATCCGGCGTCACGAAGATCATGCTGCGCGCGGTGGGGGTGGCGCTCATCGCCGCGCGCGTTTCGAAATGCACGCCGCTCGCCCGCATGTCGTGGCGGAAGATGCCGCCCAGCTGGTCGTTGCCGACCTTGCCGATATAGGCGCCGCGCCCGCCCAGCGAAGCAAGTCCCGCGATGGTGTTGCCGCAGGAACCGCCCGAGGCCTCGACCGCCGGCCCCATGGCCTCATAGAGCGCCTCGGCGCGCTCGGCGTCGATCAGGGTCATGGTGCCCTTGTTGAGCTGCATGCGATCGATGAAATCCTGATCGCAATGGGCGAGCACGTCGACGATGGCATTGCCGATGCCGCAGACGTCAAAAGGCCTGGCATCAAAAGACTTGTCGCTCATGGATCCCCGCAAATAGGCCGTTTCCGGCCGGTCCCGGCCAGATTCGCGGCGGAGTATAGGGATGATCCGGCGTTCGGCAAGCGGCCCGCGACATGGGACGCGGCCGTGGCCCCGCTCAGCTGATCGGCGTCGTCTTGCAGCGCGTGAGGGGGATGAAGGGGTTGAAGCCGATGCCCGGGCCATGGCAGCGCTCCTCCGCCGTGTCGGGCCCGGTCAGGGTGAGGGTGCAGGCGACCACGTCCAGCGCCGGCCATTGGGTCTCGCGGAAATCCTGCAGATAGACCGCCACCCCCTCGCCGAAGGCCAGTTCCTGGCCGGGCGGTGGGTGCGGCGCCTGGGCGTCGAGGAAGGTGACCGCCTCCGCCGAGATGTCGAGCCGGTAGCCGGTGCCGTCGCACCAGGCGCCGAACAACGGATCGGCGGCGGCTGTCGGAATTGCCAGAAGCAAGCCCGCCACCATCAGCCGACCCGGCCAAATCCGTGTCACAAGACCACCCGCATCACCAAATCTCCCTGAGCCCTGGCAACAAATATCTCGCGTCGCCGTTGCGGATGGACCCAGTTTCTCCTAAATCTTGGCAACATTGCGGTTAACAATCTGGCAGAAATGGAAAAAATCCGTGCTTCATGCCCTTTCCCTGGCCTTTGGCCAGCTTGGCGATCCGCGCATCCAGAAGGTGATTGGTCTCAGCGTCGGCATCGCGCTGGCCGTCTTTGTGGGGCTGATCGCACTGGCCTGGTATCTGATCGGCGCCTTTTCCGGCCTTGAGGGCTGGTGGGGCGACGCTGCCCAGATCCTGGGGGTCTTCGCCACCGTGGTGATTGCCTGGTTCACCTTTCCCATGGTGGCGGTGGCGACCGCCGCCATCTTCTCCGACCGGGTGATCGACGCGGTGATGGCCCGGCACTATCCCGAGAGGCCCATGCCGCACGAAGTCTCCCTGGCGGCGGCCCTCCTCGACGGTGCCAAGATGGCGCTCATCGCGCTCGTGGCCAATATCGTGATCCTGCCCTTCCTGTTCGTCCCCCCGGTCTATGCCGCCATCGCCTATACCCTCAATGGCTATTTGCTGGGTCGCGAATACTTCGAAATGCCGGCGTTCCGCCGCCTGGCGCGCCCGGCGGCGAAGGAGGCGTTCCGCCGCCACCGGGGGCGGTTCGTGCTGGCCGGGGTGGTGATCGCCATCCTCTCGACCATTCCCTTTTTAAACCTGATCGCACCGGTGATCGGCATCGCTTTTATGGTGCATATCTTTGAATCTGTGGTAAATCTGGAAACGCGCCGGGGGTGATTTGGGGTCCAGGGCGACGCCGGATCGCAGCAGCGGTTCCGCAGCGCAGGCTAGGCGGGGCGGAGCGGAAGCGGCCGGGACGGCGTCACGAAGGATCGGGCAAGAGAGATACAGGCCGGGGGATAGACGGCTTAACCAGGTTCACGACATCTTCAAGTTAAGGCTAGGGACCAGTACCGCATGTTTGGCAAAAAGAAAGACGACCAACCCACCCAGGGCGCCGATACCAAGACCGACGGCGATGCCAAGAGCTACGCCAAGCCGGAAGGGCCCGCCGCCCCGACTGGTCGCCCGGCCATGAACCCGGACATTCCGCGCCGCAGCCCGGATATGAGCGCCTTCGCGCGGCCGGCCGCCGGCGCCAGCACCGCCATCGCCCCCAGGAGCACCAGCGAGGCCGAGCAGAAGAAGCTCATCGTCGGCCGCGACATTTTCCTCAACGGCGAGATCCGCACCTGCGACAGCCTCGTCGTCGAGGGCAAGGTCGAGGCCGTCCTGTCGGATTGCCGCGCCATGGACATCGCCGGCTCGGGCGAGTTCCGCGGCTCGGCGGAAATCGAAACAGCGGATATTTCCGGCCGCTTCGACGGCGATCTCGTGGTGCGTCAGCGTCTCACCATCCGCGCCACCGGCAAGGTGCTGGGCAAGATCCGCTATGGCCAGCTCGAGGTCGAACGTGGCGGAGTCATCTCCGGCACGATAGAGGCCCTCGCCGATGCGCCGGGTGGCGACAGCGGCAGTGGCGGTACCAACTAACTTCGACGCGACGGTCGGCGCAGCGGGATCTCGCAAGACAGCGTCCCGGCCGATCGCAGTTTGGTTTCGTCACCGCGACGGTCGGTAACGAAATCGGGGATCAAGTGCGGGGAGACTGGAACGTGTATCGTTCCGCAGCGTTCACTGAACTCCTGAGGCCGGTCGCGCCGGGCGCGACAGCCAGCTTCCGCGACCGCTATCGTCTTGCCCGCGTCAATCCGGCGAACCTGGTCAATCTCTGCGGCCCAATCCTCCTTGCCTGTGTCCTCGCGGCCTGCGCGCAGCCGGGTGGCAAGACCGTGGCCAGGAATGGCGACGCAACAACCGCCGGCACCGACATCGTGGCCGATGCCGCCGGCAGGCAAGACGCGGATGCCAAGGCGACGTCGCGCGTATTGTGGCAGGACGCCGAGGGGCTGATGGGGCTTGAGTCGAATGCGGTGCGCGCCGCCCTCGGTGCTCCGGCCCGCATCCGCGACGAGGACACCGCGCGCATCTATCAGTATGTCGGCAACGATTGCGTGCTCGATCTTTTCCTCTACGAGACCGCCGGGATCTACCGCGTCACCTATGCCGAAGCGCGCACCGTGAAGGCGGAACACAAGGCCGTGGATTCCTGCCTGCGTTCCCTGCCGGCACCGATCGTGGCCGATAACGGCCAGCCCAGTACATAAGAGCAGCCACCACCTGAAACGGGCCTCAGCGCGCCTTGCCGCGCGCGGCCTTCTCGGCAAGGCCGGAGGTCCCCTCGCGCGCCTTGAGCGCTGCCCAGACATCGGCGGGATCGACGCCGCGATCGGCCCACAGAACCAGCAGGTGATAGAGCAGATCCGAGGATTCCGCGATCAGCGCCGGGCGGTCGTCGCGCATCGCCTCGATCACCGTCTCGACCGCCTCCTCGCCCAGCTTCTGGGCGATCTTCGCGGTGCCCTTGGCGAACAGCTTGGCGGTGTGGGACTGCGTGGGGTCGCCGCCCTTACGGCTTTCGATCACCTTGAACAGCTGGTCGAGCGTGGTGCCGTCTAGTCTTGTACCCGTCATGATCAGGCCCTTCCGGTCCGCCTAGCCCGCAGCCCCATTCTCCAGGCGCATGGGCAGGCCCGCCGCCATCATATGCGCCTTTGCTTGCGCGATGGTAAACAGGCCAAAGTGAAAAATCGATGCGGCCAGAACCGCGGTGGCGTGACCGTCGCGGATCCCCTCCACCAGGTGATCCAGCGTGCCAACGCCGCCCGAGGCAATGACCGGGACGCTGACCGCATCGGCAATGGCGCGGGTGAGCGGGATGTTGTAGCCCGCCCGCGTGCCGTCGCGGTCCATCGAGGTCACCAGCAGTTCCCCGGCGCCGTTCGCCGCCATGCGCTGCGCAAAGGCCACCGCGTCGATGCCGGTGGGTGTCCGGCCGCCATGGGTGAAGATCTCGAACCGGCCCGGCGCGGCTTCCTTGGCGTCGATCGAGACCACGATGCACTGGTCGCCGAAACGCTGCGCCGCCTCGCGCACGAAGTCCGGATCGTTGACCGCGGCGGTGTTGATCGAGACCTTGTCGGCGCCTGCCAGCAGCAGCTTGCGGATGTCCTCCGCCTTGCGCACGCCGCCGCCCACGGTCAAGGGCATGAAACAGGCCTCGGCGGTTTTCGAAACGACATCATAGAGCGTGTCGCGATTCTCGTGGGAGGCCGTGATGTCGAGGAAGGTGAGCTCGTCGGCGCCGGCGGCGTCATAGATCCGCGCCTGCTCCACGGGATCGCCGGCATCGACGAGGTCGACAAAGTTGACCCCCTTCACCACCCGCCCGTCCTTCACGTCCAGGCACGGTATGACGCGCATCTTCAGCATGGAGCCTGACCTTCCGCAACGAACCCGGCCGAACCGGACCCCCCTCTCCAACTCTCCCCCTCAAGGGGGGAGAAGGCCGATCGAATCTGTCGCGGATACCTCGTGGAACTCTTCCCTCCCCCCTTGAGGGGGAGGGTCAGGGAGGGGGGTGGCAACCGAAGACTCCTTGAACTCATGACTAGGCCGCCCTCGCCCGCAACAGCTTCAGCGCTGCCTTGAGATCGAGCCGGCCGTCATAGATGGCGCGGCCGGAGATGACACCGACGATGCCGCCGCCGCGCGTGCGCGACTGTGGCTGGGCGGTGAGCAGATGTTCGATGTCGGCGAGCGACGAAACGCCGCCCGAGGCGATTACCGGAATGGCAAGGGAGGCGGCGAGCGCCGTGGTGGCCTCGACATTGACGCCCTTGAGGAGGCCGTCGCGGTCGATGTCGGTATAGATGATCGCCGCCACCCCGGCATCCTCGAAGCGCAGCGCGAGATCGCGCGCGGAAAGCGCCGAAGTCTCCGCCCAACCCTCGACCGCCACATGG
>JAEUKV010000246.1 GCA_016794165.1 Rhodospirillaceae bacterium | reverse complement strand
GCTGCAGTTCGGCTGGCAACGTCTCGCCGCCGCCCTCATCGTCGGCGTCACCATGGCCTACGCCATCTACATCATCGGTGGCCTCGACCGGTTGTCCTATGCCGCCAACCTCGCCGCCGCCATCATCCTGGGCATGTGGGGTCCGCGACGTGCGGCGGACGCTCTGGCCGAGGAAGTGGCGGGCGGCACCTGGGAGGCACAGCGCATGTCGGGCCTCTCGGCCTGGGCGATGAGCTGGGGCAAGTTGGTGGGCGGCAGTGCCTTCGTCTGGTATTGCGGCCTTCTTGCCATGGTGATCTTCGTCTTCGCCGGAATCAAGCTCGGCATGCCGCCGGGGCGGGCGGGCAGCTTCTGGCTCGGCATCTATCTCACCGTGATGGCGGCCGCCCTCGGCCACGCCGTGGCGCTGGGCGTCGCCCTCATCCTGCTGCGCAAGGCGGTGCAGTACCGCCGGCTCACCATCACCCTGGCTCAGACCCTGGGCTTCCTGGTGTTCCTGGCGATGAGCGGCGTCGGTACGGCGCGTGTCCTCAACCCGGACAGCTTCACACCACGGATCGGCTATGTCTTCGATGCTGCCTATTCCTGGCCATTGATCCGGGCGGCGCTGGGTACCGTGCTGCTGATCTGGGCCATCGTCGCCGTTTTCCGACTGATGCGCGGCGAACTGCAATACCGGGCCTGGCCATGGGTCTGGCTGCTGTTCCTGATCTTCTGCGCCGTGTTGGGCGCCGGCATCGCGCCCTGGCCGGACAGCGGACTGATCGGCGGCTCGATCACGGTCTTCGCCGTGATGGTGCTGCTCACCTACGTGGCCGCACTCTCCGACCGGCGCGATCCGATCCGCTACCGGTCCGGCATGATGGCGCTGCGGCGGGGAGATATCGCCCGCGGGATGGTGGAGCTGCCCTGGTGGGTGGTGAGCTATGTCGCCGTGCTGATCGCCGCGGCGGTCACCATCGCGGCGCTGGCGACCCTGCCGCGCGACGGCCTGCCGACCAGCCTGCTGGAGGTTGCGCTGCGGCTCGATCTCTTTGTCAGCTATGAGGACCTGGACGCTTCCGCGCTCATGCTGCCGCTCTTCGTCCTGCGCGACCTCATGGTGCTGCTGTGGCTCAGCTTCGGGCCGTGGCGGCAGCGCGCGGACATGACCTGGCTGGTCTATCTGGCGTTGGTCTACTGGCCGATCGGCATCATCCTGACATTCGCCGGCTACTTCGACTACATCTCGGTTGTTCTGCCGGTTGCCAGCGACAATCTGCTCCTGAGCTTCGGCCCGGTTCTCCTCCAGCTGGCATTGATCCTTGTCATGTTGCGACTGCGCTGGCTGGAAGCAACCCGCGGCAGTATCGCGCAGCGCCTGCCCAAGCCCGCAGGAAAGGAACTTTCCAGGGTGGACATCGGCGCGTCCAAACTGCCATAGTCCCGTCACAAACGAAAAACAAGAAAAGTGACTGCGGGAGGGTGCTTTTGTCGCGGACGTCCCTGCGTCCCTATCTGCTGCTATCTCCGGCCCTGGCCTCTCTGGCGCTCCTGATGGTGGCGCCGGTTCTGTTCGTGCTGGTCTACTCCTTCTGGCTGCGCACGGCGGAAGGACTGGACGTGCCTGCCTTCCAGTTCGGCAACTGGGTCGAGTTTTTTACCGACAAGTTCTACTGGCTGGCGCTTGCCAGCACCTTCAAGACGGCCTTCCTGACCACTTTCATCTGCATCGTGGTCGGCTATCCCACCGCCTACTTCCTGGCGCGCGCGCAGATCCAGAACCGGAGCCTGCTGCTGCTCCTGATGTTCCTGCCGTTCTGGGTCTCCTACATCATCCGCACGATGTCCTGGATCAACGTCCTGGGAAAGAACGGCTTCGTCAACGCCATCCTGGTGGGCAGCGGGCTGATCGACGAGCCGATCCGCATGCTCTACAACGATTTCTCGGTGATCATGGGGCTGGTCTATTTCATGCTCCCCTACATGATTATCAACGTCTATGTCAGCCTCGACGGCATCGACCGCAATCTGGAATCAGCCGCACGAGTCCTTGGCTGCACGCCGTGGCAGAGCTTTCGCGAGGTGACGCTGCCGCTGTCGCTGCCGGGCCTGGGTGCGGGCAGCCTGCTCTGTTTCGTGCTGGCGGCGGGATCCTACGTGACGCCGCGCCTGCTGGGCGGTACC
Source organism: Rhodospirillaceae bacterium (assembly GCA_016794165.1). GTDB lineage: Bacteria > Pseudomonadota > Alphaproteobacteria > Dongiales > Dongiaceae > Dongia. The sequence goes on along the minus strand of JAEUKV010000246.1, from coordinate 3,339 downwards.
GACACGCTGTTCTTCCCGGACCTGATCTACGAGGCCATCATCTCGCAGCTGAACTGGCCCTTGGGCGCGGTGTTGTCCGTGGTCATGCTGCTGGCGCTTGCAGTGGTGATCGCCGTCTATAACCGCTTCATGAGCCTTTCCGACGTCTATCGGAGTTTTGCCCGATGAACGCGCTCGCTCAGACACCGCGACGGGAAGGGGCGATCGGCTGGAACCTGCTGCGGCTGTGCTCGGTCGCCGTCTACATCTTCATGTTCGCCCCCATCGTCGTGGTGGTGCTGCTGGCTTTCAATTCCTCGCGTTCCGGGGCCTTCCCGATGGAAGGCTTCAGCTTGCAGTGGTTCGAGAAGCTGTTCAACAACGACTCCATTGTCGAGGCGTTCAAGACCTCGCTGGTCCTGGCGGCGTCCTCCGCCGCGGTCGCCACGATCATCGGCGTAATGGCGGCGCTGGCGCTGGTGCGCTACAGCTTCAAGGCCAAGGAGAGCATGCAGACGCTGCTGGCGCTGCCGCTGCTGATGCCGGAAGTGGTGCTGGGGGTGGCGCTGCTGATGTTCCTCAAGCTGCTCAGCATGCCGCGCAGTTTTGCCCTGCTGCTGCTCGGCCATACGGTCCTGTCGCTGCCCTATGTGGTCCTGCTGGTGCAGGCGCGCCTTGTGGGACTGCGCGCCAGCTATGAGGAGGCGGCCTGGACCCTGGGCGCCAACCGGTTGCAGACATTCTTCGAAGTCACACTGCCGCTGATCTCGCCTGCCGTCATCGCCGGCTTCCTGTTCGCGGCCACCCTCAGTTTCGACAACATCACGGCGACCCTGTTCTGGAAAAAACCGGGCATCGAGACCGTTCCCAGCAAGATCTTCGCCATGCTGCGGACCTCGGTCAGCCCGGAGATCAACGCGCTCGGCGCGGTGATGATCGTCATCACCATCGCCCTGCCGCTGATCGCCGGCTACATGGTCCGCCGCCTGGCCAAGGGGAGGTAGGGCCGGGCACAGCGGCGAAGTCTGTCACCCGTTTTGTTTCAACCCGAGGAGGTATTGATGAAGAATTTCACGGACCCGAAACGTTACGAGCGTCTGCTGGGCGCATTCCAGAACGGCGACGTCGATCGCCGTACCCTGTTCAGGATCCTGGGCGCCAGTGCCGCGGCGGTCGGCGTCGTCGGCGGTCCGCTCGGCATGTTCGCCCGCAAGGCGATGGCGGAAGGCGTCGATTCCATCCGCTTCGACGGCTGGGGCGGCATCGTCTCCGAAGCCTTCCACAACAACGCTTTCCCGCAATACACTGCCAAGACCGGCATCAAGGTGGTGGAAGGCGAGTTCGGCGATACCGACGAATACATTTCGCTGGTCAAGGCCTCGCAGCCCGGCGAATACAACGTCTTCCTGGTGAGCGGCGTCTACGACTATTACCGCTTCGTGAAGATGGGCCTCGCCGATTTCGTCAATGAGGCCAACATCCCCAACCTCGACAAGCTGCTGCCGGCCACCCTGGCGGCATTCCGCAACGAGAGCGAGGGCAAGCTGGCGGCGATTCCCTTCGACTACGGCACCACCGGCATCGCCTATAACCGCAAGTTCATCTCGGACGAGGAAGCCCAGGCGGGCCACAAGCTGCTCTGGGACGAGAAGTACAAGGGGCGCATCGGCGCCTATGACGGGTTCCAGACCCGCGCCTGGATGGCCAGCCTCTACACCGGCCAGGACCCCCAGGGTGCCACCGATGTCGACGCCATGTGGGAAGCCGCACGCGCTCAGCGCGAAATGGTGCTGAAGTATTGGGGCTCGGGCCAGGAGTTCATCGATCTCATGTCGAAGGAAGAGATCGTGGTCTCGGATGGCTGGTCGGGCCGTGTCGCCTATCTCCAGCAGAATGGGCACGACATCGGCTTCATCGACACCGCCCAGGCGGGCTTCGCCTGGATCGAAGGCCTGATGGTCCTCAAGGGCAGCCCGATGGAAGCGGCCGAGCAGCTGCTCAACTTCTGCATCGAGCCCGCGGTCTCGATCGCGATCGCCGAAGGCCAGAACTATCCGCCCTCGCTCGATCCGAACAAGGTCGAACTCACGGAGAAGATCAAGAGCCTGCCCGGCTACGACCCCACCGGCAAGTTCGAGAACTATATCTGGGAAAAGGCGCAGTACTGGTTCGACAACCAGGATGCCTACAAGAAGCAATGGGACCGCATCGCCAAGGGTGCGTGAGCTGACAATGACCACCCCCGGGCGTCGCCTGGCGATGCCCGGGGGACTTTTCCCAAGATCATGACGGTGCTGGCTGGCTATGGACGCAGTTGAACTCAAGGGTGTCACAAAGAAATTCGGCAGCAACGTGATCGCGGTCGATGCCATCGACCTCGGCGTTCCCGACGGCGCCTTCGTCACGCTGCTGGGGCCCTCGGGCTGCGGCAAGACCACGAGCCTGCGCATGGTGGCCGGACTGGAACACCCGACCGCCGGCGAGATCACCATCAAGGGCAAGCGGGTCAACGAGATTCCCATTCACAAGCGCAACCTCGGCATGGTGTTCCAGAACTATGCCCTGTTTCCGCACAAGACGATTTTCGACAATGTCGCCTTCGGGCTCAAATACCGCAATGTCTCCAAGTCGGAGATCGCCGAGCGGGTGAGGCGTGCCATCGACATCGTCCGGCTGCCGGGCGTCGAGGAACGGTTCCCGACACAGCTCTCCGGCGGGCAGCAGCAGCGCATCGCGCTGGCGCGCGCCCTGGTGATCGAGCCGGACGTGCTTTTGCTCGACGAGCCGCTCTCGGCACTCGACGCCAATTTGCGCGAGGAGATGCGCGGCGAGATCAAGGCGATCCAGCGGCGCATCGGCGTCACCGCGATCTTCGTGACACACGATCAGGGAGAAGCCCTGGCCATGTCGGATCTGGTCGTGGTGATGAACCAGGGCAGGATCGAGCAGATGGGCGCCCCGGCCGAGGTCTATGAGCAGCCGCGCTCGGAATTCGTGGCAAACTTCCTCGGCAATGCCAATTTCCTGCCCGCGACGGTTAGCGCTGTCGAAGCCGGCAACGTGCAGGTGGCCTTGCGTGACGGCACCCGCCTGATGGTCGGTGGCGCCGCCCGGACCCTCGCACCCGGTGAACCGGTCAAGGTGGTGATCCGGGCGGAGAAGATGGTGCTGGGTGCCGAGGGTGCCTTGTCCGGCGCCATCGTCGCGGTGGATTATCTCGGCGCCACGGCGCGCTATGACGTGGAACTGTCAGGCGGCGAAAAGCTGATGGCCCTCGCCACGATCCGCGACGGCACCCGCCGCGTGGGCGAGCAGGTCCGGATCGGCGTCGCACCGGAGCATTGCCGCATTCTTTGAGGG
>JAEUKV010000206.1 GCA_016794165.1 Rhodospirillaceae bacterium | reverse complement strand
CTACAGCCCCAGCGACCGCGCGCGGCTCGATTCCGCCGATGCCGCCAAGGGCGGGCTGAAGGCGCTGGTCGGCCACAAGGACAAGGGCGGGCAATATGCCTGGCGCGTGCTCTCTTCCCTGCTCACCTATGCCGCCTCCCTGGTGCCCGAGATTGCCGACGACATCGTCGCCGTCGATCTCGGCATGAAATCGGGCTACAATTGGAAACGTGGCCCCTTCGAGATGATCGACCAGATGGGCGCCTCTTGGTTCGTGGAAAGACTTACTGCCGAGAAACTGCAGGTGCCGTCCTTCCTGGAAGCCGCCGCCAAGGCCGGCGGCTTCTATCGGGTCGAGGGCGGGCAGCTGCAGCATCTGCAGCCCGATGGCAGCTATGTGCCGCTGCAGCGCCCCGACGGCGTGCTGCTGCTTTCCGACATCAAGCTCTCTTCGAAGCCCATCTTCAAGAACGGCTCCGCCTCGCTCTGGGACATCGGCGACGGCGTTGCCTGTTTCGAGTTCCACAGCAAGATGAACGCCCTCGATCCCGACAGTCTCGGCCTCCTGAAGCAGTCGGTCGACCATGTGGGCAAGAAGATGAAGGCCCTTGTCATCCACAACGAGGCGGAGAACTTCTCGGTGGGCGCCAACATTGGCCTCGCCCTCTTTGCCGCCAACATCGCGATGTGGCCGATGATCGACGACATGATCGGCAGCGGTCAGGCGACCTACAAGGCGGTGAAATTCGCCCCCTTCCCGGTGGTGGGCGCGCCTTCCGGCATGGCGCTGGGCGGCGGCTGCGAAGTGCTGCTCCATTGTGCCGCCATCCAGGCCCATGCCGAGACCTATGTGGGCCTCGTCGAAGTCGGCGTCGGCCTCATCCCCGGCTGGGGCGGCTGCAAGGAGATGCTGCTGCGCTGGCAACCGGGTCCCCGCGATCCCAAGGGGCCGATGCCGCCGGTGGCCCAGGCCTTCGAGGCGATCTCGCTCGCCAAGGTCGCAAAATCCGCCCATGAGGCGAAGGAACTCAGATTCCTGCGCGCTGGCGACGGCATTACCATGAACCGCGACCGCCTGCTCTATGATGCCAAGAAAAAGGCGCTCGATCTCATCGCCGCCGGCTATCAACCGCCTGTTCCCCAGGAAGTCCGCCTGCCCGGCCCCACCGGCCGCACCGCGCTCAAACTCGCGGTGGAAGGCTTCGCGCTGCAGGGGAAGGCCCTGCCCCACGATGTCACGGTCTCCGACGCGCTGGCCGAAGTGCTGACCGGCGGCAAGACCGATATCACGGAAGTGGTGAGCGAGGACCAGATCGCCAAGCTGGAGAAGAAGGCCTTCATGACCCTGCTCAGGACCGGCCCGACCTTGGCTCGCATGGAACACATGCTCACCACCGGCAAGCCGCTCAGGAATTGACGATGATCGAGCCCGGTCGATCCACACCCCCCTCTCTAACTCTCCCCCTCAAGGGGGGAGAGGACTCGACCGGGCGTGCTGCTCGATCGAATCTCCCTCCCCCCTTGAGGGGGAGGGTCGGGGTGGGGGGTACCTGCCGACCGGGTTCAGAATCTGGAGAGAATGATGCCTGCCTATAAAGCCCCCTTGCGCGAGATCCGGTTCGTGCTCACGGAATTGCTGCAGCTCGAGAACCTGCCGCAGCAGGTTCCCGATTTCGCCGAGGCGACGCCGGACCTGGTGGAGGCCATCCTCGAGGAAGCGGCGAAGTTCTGCGAGAACGAGCTGCAGCCGCTCAACCATCCGGGCGACGAGGAAGGCTGCCATTTTGAGAAGGGTGCGGTCACCACGCCCAAGGGTTTCAAGGAGGCCTATACCAAGTTCATCGAGGGCGGCTGGACCGGCCTGCCCTGCGATCCCGAATACGGCGGCCAGGGCTTGCCCAAGCTGGTCAATTTCGCGGTCGAGGAGATGATCTGTTCGGCCAACCTTTCCTTCGGCATGTATCCCGGCCTCTCCAACGGCAATTACAACGCGATCCACGCCCATGGCTCGGATGAGCAGAAGGCGCTCTATCTCCCCAAGCTGGTCGACGGCAGCTGGACCGGCACGATGTGCCTGACCGAACCTCATTGCGGGACCGATCTCGGCCTCTGCAAGACGCGCGCCGAGGCCAATGACGACGGCTCCTACAAGCTCTACGGCACCAAGATCTTCATCTCGGCGGGCGAGCATGACCTCGCGGAGAACATCATCCATCTGGTGCTGGC
>JAEUKV010000174.1 GCA_016794165.1 Rhodospirillaceae bacterium | reverse complement strand
GGGCCAGGATCGCCGCCGCCAGCAGCCCGGCATTGGTGGCGCCGGCCTTGCCGATGGCGAGCGTGCCGACCGGGATGCCGGCCGGCATCTGGACGATGGAATGCAGGCTGTCCTGCCCTTTCAGGGCCTGGGATTCGACCGGCACGCCCAATACCGGTAGCGGCGTCATCGCCGCGGTCATGCCGGGCAGATGCGCCGCACCCCCGGCGCCGGCCACGATCACCTTCAGGCCGCGCTCCCGGGCGCCCTCGGCATAGGCCGCGAGGCGCTTTGGCGTGCGATGCGCCGAGACGATCCTGAGCTCGTGCGGAATTCCGAAATGCTCCAGGATTTCAACGGCATGGCGCATGGTTCCCCAATCGGACTGGCTGCCCATGATGACGCCGACCAGTGCTGCGCGTTTGCGCTTCGCCATGCTGCGGACCCCCGTCCCGAAAGAGGCGGCATTATAGGTGCCTAGAACCCAAGCGCAATGAACATTGCGCGAACAGATAACCGGCCCCGGGCCGGATTTAAGACCGTATTAACCAGCGCGCCCTAGCATCTTTGACCATATTCGCCATAGCGTTCAGGGCGCTTGGCGGGCGGCGGCAATCGGGCCAGATATCTTCCAGGAGCGGGCTTCCAGGATTTTGCGCTGATGAGAATCCGCAACAACGTTCCGCCCGGGTCAACGGCGCGTGTCGCGACGGCGAAGCCGGTGGCCCGCGCCGGCAGCGCCGAGGCCGCCAGCGCCGCCTCCGCGACCAGCCCAGCCAGCGTCGCGCCGCCCACCGACCACGCGTCGTTCCTCGGCCTGTCGCAGACCGAGCTGTCGCCCAATGTCCGCGCCGCCTTGCAGGCCCTGCTCGAAGAGGTGGGCCGGCTGCGCCAGGAGCTGGACCTCACCCGCCGGCGCATCTCGCATCTGGAGCGCGTGGCCGACGAGGACGCGATGCTGCCCATCGCCAACCGCCGCGCCTTCGTGCGCGAGCTCACCCGCATCATCTCCTTTTCCGAACGCTACGGCTCGCCGGGTTCGGTGCTCTATTTCGATCTCAATGGCATGAAGCAGATCAACGACCGCTTCGGCCATCCGGCCGGCGACGCGGCCCTGCGGCACTTCGCCCAGATCCTGGTGGAGCATGTGCGCGATTCCGACGTGGTCGGGCGGCTTGGCGGCGACGAGTTCGGGGTGATCCTGGCCCAGGCCGACATCGCCCAGGCGCAGGAAAAGGCGGCACAGCTGATCGGCGTCATCTCCCGCGAACCGCTTATCTGGGAAGGCCATCAGATCCAGCTCTCCTGTTCCGTGGGCATGCACGAATTCCACGGCCAGCAATCGGCCGATGACGCCCTCTCCAAGGCCGACGCCTCGATGTACGAGGCCAAGCGCGAGCACTACGCGGGGAAGAACGGCGACAATGAGGACGCGGCGGAGGAGTGAGTGCCCGGCCTGAGCGTCGTCGCGATCACCAGATCTGGGTCGGACTGCGCGGTTCGCGGCTGGTGTTGAGCCCGGTCAGGGTGCGCACTCGCACCTCCAGCCCGGCGGCCAGCTTCTCGGCAAGATCGAGGCCGTTCAGCAACTCGGTCCGGCAGTAATAGGTCAGATACCGGGCTGCCAGATCAGGCTGGCCTGCCGCGAGAAGCGTTCTTGCCGTCGCGACGACAGCCGGATGATCTTCCAAGAGGCGTCTCTCCAGCGCCTCCCAGATCGGCGTGATCTCGGGGAGATAAAGTTCGCTGTCATGGAAGATGAGGTTCTGCAGGCGCTTCAGTATCTGCGTGGCCGAACGCGTTGCCTCGATACCCTGCGGCACGAGCGAGACGACATCGGCGCCGCGCGTCGTGGCATGGCGCGAGTCGAGAAACCGTGCCGCCTCGCCATCGGTAAGGTAGCGATGCATCCGGAATTCCTCGGGCACTTCCGCGACACCCATGAAGACCGGGACGAAGGGCGCCGCCACGGCGCCAATCTGCGTGTGCCAGATCAGCCGCAGTTCGGGGTGGGGTGGCTCGATGAGCGGCACGACCTGACCGTAGCCGGCCGTGTCGCCGGTCAGCCGCTCGCTGCGAACCGCCCACATCATGTCGACGATGCCGATGCGTTCGGGACGCCTTGACCGGGCGGTCATTTCCTCCTCGATCCAGCGGACACCGGCCCATCTGCCCTTGCCGTCGCCATAGATGTCGTTGGCGTTGAAACGGCCGTTCGCGGCGGGATCGTACCAACCCTGGGCGACGGCGAAGCTCACGAAATTGGGCGAATAGAGATAGTCGGTCTGTGCCGGGTCGCCCACCGGCACGTCGCCGATATAGCCGGGCCGCGATGCCCGAATGCTGTCCGGCCCCAATCTCTCGGCGACCCAGAGGCCCTGCCCGCCGGCAAACTGAATGACCACCCAGGCTTCGTTCGAATCGGCAATGAGATGAGAGTTGCCGCCATAGGTGGCCTCACCATGCGCGGCGATCAGGTCGCCGATCAGGAGTACGCCGTCGCGGGCGCTGCGGGCGCGTTCCAGCACGATGCGCGCGAGATCGCTGTAATTGAGACCGGTCTGCGTGGGCGAGGTCATGGCGACCAGTTCGGGCCGAGACGGCGACCAGATGTCGCGCACGGCCACGCCATATTCGTTGAGCCCGCCATTGGT
>JAEUKV010000155.1 GCA_016794165.1 Rhodospirillaceae bacterium | reverse complement strand
GACAATCTCAGCCCCAGCACGGCCGACCGGCGCTTCGCTCTCACGATTAATCTCAACACCCCGGAATACGAGGGCGGCGAATTGGTCTTTCCGGAATACGGCCCGGAGCGGTACAGCCCGCCCGCCGGCGGCGCCATCCTGTTTTCGTGCTCTCTCCTGCACGAAGCCCTGCCGGTTACAAAGGGCGCACGCTTTACGCTGCTCTCCTTTTTGCGGCGGTAGGGACGCGCCCCGCCTGGCGGCCTGACCCGGGTCCGGTCTCTGGCGACCAAACGACCGTGCACCAGGATCGCTTTACAGATCCTGATACAATCCGCTGAATTCATAAATTGTTGAGGAAATGGGGCGAATGACGGGCCCCGATCCTTGCCATCCCAGAAACGAACCAGATGGCGCTAGCCGGTATAACACTGACCTTCGGTGCCATAACAATTCGAACCCGGCGGACAACACCAAGTCAGCGACGGTCCGGCGCAACCGACGTTTTCGGGACCGCAGCAGATTGCCTCACCATTAGATGGGTTGAAGACGCAGTTGGGAAAATCTGGTGGACAATAGCAATCGTTCTCGTTGTAGCAATTGCATGACTGGGCCCGGGCGTCGCGCGGAAGCATGTTCAGCGTCGCACTGAAAATCAGTATACGTACGAAGGCCGCGAGGACGCGGCGACGCGGCCAAAACGCGGCCTGTTGCTCGACACGGGTACCGCCGCCGGCCCTCACGGCGGTGGCAAGATGTGACCGACGCGTAAACATCCAGGCGTGAGCAACCCAAAGCGCAGTCAAGACCACTGCAACGCCACAAGCAGTGATTGCAAATTGTGGCGCTAGAAGTGCGGTGGCAAGTGCTGACGCCAACCAAGCCCCGGCGGCGCACAGGAATGCCGTGCGCATGCAGCGCATGCAACGCCCCAGTTCAGCGATCAGGCTGCGGAACAGTCGAAAAACGAACTGAAACATGGGCTCCCCAAACGCTTTCACGTAAATTCAGGCTCGGCTCAGTGTGGGATGGTATGTCGATACCGCTGCAAAGAGCACAGGAGATACAATGAACACACGAAATACGTAGAGCGTGGAAAAAAAACTGAAGCATGTCGGCGCGACAAACGCAATTGAGTAATTGTTCGGTCGGACGTCGCCGAAAGCCAAAGTTCGACCGTTTGTAAAACAGTATACAAGCTCAGCTGGGAACTGACGGGTCCGGTACCGCAATTACACTGGAATCAGCGGGCTTGACCGCATTTGCGGTCGCCCAGCCCTTACCCGCCACGGCACCCGGATGAGGAGCGAGGCGGCCCACTCTGGGATGGTGGCATGGTCACTGAGGATGCCGAGAGACCATCCAACCCCTTGAAAGAGAATGGGGCGAGTGACGGGGCACGATCCCGCAACCTCCAGAATCACAATCTGGCGCTCTAACCAATTGAGCTACACCCGCCACCGGGGCCATCGCCGCCGTGATCACATCCGGCGGGCGAACTTGCGGCCTGCGATGTAGCCGACCCCTCCCCCGGCGTCAAGGACGACGGGGCTGGGCCCACATACCCCTAGCTGTCGCCCAGGTATAACAATCCGTCGCGTAGAGCCTGTCAGGCGTCACAGCCGGACCTAAACTGCCGATCCGATCCGGTCCATTTCAGCTGGACCGGCCAGCCATTTTGACCGGGGAAAGACCAATGCTTCAGCTTGCCGGCGGCATGAGCCGCCTAGGGACAGAATCCGCCTTCGAGGTCCTCGCCCGCGCCAATGCGCTCCGGGCCCAGGGCCGCAGCATCGTCGCCCTTTCCATCGGGCAGCCCGATTTCCAGACCCCCGCCCATATCGTCGAAGCCGGCATCAAGGCGTTGAGGGACGGCCATCATGGCTACACCCCGGCCAACGGCATCCCGGAGGTTCGCCAGGCCGTGGCCGACGACCTCAACAAGCGCCATGGCATCACCACGGTCGACCCCAACAATGTGCTGATCGTGCCGGGCGGCAAGGTCACCATGTATTTCGCCATCATGATGTTCGGCGAACCGGGTGCCGAGATCATCTACCCGAACCCGGGCTTTCCGATCTACGAATCCACCATCAAGTTCTCGGGCGCCACCCCGGTGCCGCTGCCGCTTCTCGAAGAGAACGGCTTCGGCTTCAAGGCCGAGGACGTGCTTTCGCGCATCACGCCGAAGACACGCCTGATCATCGTCAACTCGCCCGCCAACCCCACCGGCGGCATCGTGGAGAAGGACGAGATCGACAAGCTGGTGAAGGGTCTCGAACAGCACCCCAACGTTGCCATCATGTCGGACGAGATCTATTCCGAGATGCTCTATGACGGCAAGGTGCATACGTCCTTCCTGAAATACCCGCAGATCGCCGACCGGCTGATCATGCTGGACGGCTGGTCGAAGACCTATGCCATGACCGGCTGGCGCATGGGCTATTCCGTCTGGCCGAAGAGCCTGATCGAGCACGCAACGCGCCTTTGCATCAACGTCCATTCCTGCGTCAACGCCGCCGCGCAATGGGCGGGTGTCGCCGCCCTTACCGGCCCGAAGGACGATGTCGCCAAAATGATGAAGGCCTTCGACGAGCGCCGGCGCTTCACGGTGGCCGAGCTCAACAAGCTGCCTGGCGTTTCCTGCATCACGCCCTATGGCGCGTTCTATGCCTTCCCCAACATCAAGGGCACCGGCTTCAGTTCGAAGGCACTTGAAGTGGCTTTGCTCGACGAGGCCGGGGTGGCCTCGATCGCCGGCACCAGCTTTGGCGCCTATGGTGAAGGCTATCTGCGCATCTCCTACGCCAATTCGATCGAGAATATCGGCGAGGCCATGAAGCGGATCGGCAGTTTCCTGGAAAAACGCAAGGCCGCCTGACACGGCCTGAACCTCCCTCCGGCTCCTGCGGGCGAGGCATCAGATGGTGCCTCGCCCGTATTGTTTCTGGGTGACGCGGCCCGCGGGTGATCTAGGACCTACACAAAATTGTATATCATTTGATGGAATTGCCGCTCAAAACCCTGGCATTTTCTTGAACCCAGTCAAATTCCGACCTATCAGGAAAAGGGGCACAAGATGGTGCGTGTGCGGATCGACGCGACATCGACCGACCACCCGCCGACGGGGATACCGGCATGGCAATGGCGCCAATTTCGGCGGCTGAACTTGACCCTAGCTTGCTCGCGGAACTGCGCGCAGCGGTGCCAGAGCAAATCGGGGACGATTTGGTTCTGCGACTGCCCGACGGTCGCGTTTACTACATTGATGGGTTCTTTGCCCTCGACGAAACCGGTAATGGCCTGAAGCCCCAGCCGGACGCCATTGAACTGGCCGCCGATGTCGCAGCCCTGCTGCTGGGCGATGTTGATATCGCAACCGCCGCGGGGCCCGATCCGGAGGTCGAGGCGCCACCCAGTGCAACGCGCTTCGAAGGCTTCGCACCTGATGAATCCGCCCCATTGGCGCGCGCGGCGACCGTCGTACCGGATGACGTGCCGGACGATCCCATCGACCCCACCGACGATCGCTCGATCCGTTCCGGCTATTCAGGCGACTTCCTACGGTTCGGCTTCGGCGGTGACGTCGGCACGTCCGGCCTCGGCGGCGGATTGCCGAACCGCGCCGGCATCGGAACCATCTCCCTCGCAGCCGGTCAGAACAGCGCGCCGAACTGGTCCGGCCCGTTCGACATCCGCCGGATGTTCGCTCTCGAGGAACTGGTCGATTCCGCAACCGAGGGATGGTTCGACGGGCTGAGCAAGGCCAAACCCCTGGCGGCAGCCCTCGACATCGACACCTTCGCCCTGCGGTTCTACCCAGTCGGGCAAGGTCTGAGCGACGCGTTGCCAGGGGATTACGCCTCTTATCTGCAACTGCACGAGGACGTCGCGACCTATGCCGACGGCCGCGCCATCTGGGCCAATCTCACCCCCGCCCAGGGCCGGTTCGGCACCCGCGACAACAGCCAGACCGGCGGGCTGCCACAGGGCATGCTGCCGGCGGATATCTTCCAGGCCGGCGATTTCATCGTCGGCAGCGAGTTCGGCATCGACCGGCTTCATGGCTATGGCGGCGACGATATCCTCATTGGCTATGGTGGCGAGAACCATCTCCACGGCGGCGACGGCGACGATCTTCTGGTCGCCGTACAGGGATCCGATCCTCTGGTGATCGATGGCGGCGATGGCATCGATACCTTCATGCTGGTCATTCACAATCCCGCCTTCCCCTTCTTCGGCAAGGATCTGGGCACGATCACCAGCATCGAGCGCCTGATCCTGTTGCCCCAGGATCCGGCGCAGCCAACTTTCCTCAACGAGGATTTCGACAGCGGACGCCTCACCCCCGGCCCGATCGTCTTCGACCTCGACGCAGCCACCATCCTCGCCTGGGGCGGCTCGCTCACGATCGACAGCGACACGGCCGCGATCCGCCTCGCCGATATCGGGGGCTGGGTCCGCCTTCCGACCGATCCTGCCGATCCTCTCTATGTCCACTACCGCGCCGAAAGCGGCGGCCAGACCGTATCGCTCAGGGTGCTGGCGAGCGCCGATCAGCCGATTGCCGACAATGTCGTCGGCACCAGCGGCAGCGATATCCTCTACCTCGGCGACCGGGTCTTTGCCCTGTTCGATGGCGCGGGGGGCGATGATCAGATCCAGGGCGGCCTCCTGGGTGGGCCGATCGGCCAGCTGGACCTCGCCGACCCGTCGACCCAGCCCTTCCGCAACATCGAGAGCATCCAACTGGTTTCTCATACCGATCAGGTGATTTTGTCTGCGCCGGCGGTCGGGCAGATGACCGACAATCGGAACACCCTTTGGGTTACCGGCGCTGCGTTCGGCCAAGACAATCTGTTTTCCGGCAACCTTGCCACCGATGCTGCCCGGGGTAAGGTTTCGCTCGTCGATTCCACCTCATGGACGGCCATCGGCTATCTCTCGGTGGAGACCAGCGGACCGCCATTCGTTGAGACCCGGATGGGCGCGATCTACGGCAGCAGCGTCGGAGGCAGCAATGTCTACCTCTTCGTTCAGCTCGGCATGGAACAGCCGCTGATCAGCGCAGTCAGCAATGTCGATCA
>JAEUKV010000107.1 GCA_016794165.1 Rhodospirillaceae bacterium | reverse complement strand
AGCACGTGCCTGCATCCGCCAGCCGCCCGGGCGGGGTCATCTCGGCGCACAAGGAACCGCGGCGGCCCTGGATCCTGATCGCGCTCGCCCTCCTCGCCCTCGGCGCCCTTTTATTCTATCCCTGGCAACAATAGGGCGCGCAGTCAGATCACCTTCCCCGGATTGAGAATTCCCTTGGGATCGAGGGCTGCCTTCAGGCGCCGCATCACCGCGATCTCGACCTGGCTGCGCGAATGGCCGAGGTAATCACGCTTCAATGTGCCGATGCCATGCTCGGCCGAGACTGAGCCTTTGAAGTCCCGCACAACTCCATAGACGATGTCGTCGACGTCATGCATGCCCTCGCCGGGCGCGTAGTCGATGGCGGTGGTGATGTGGAGATTGCTGTCGCCGATATGGCCATAGAAGAAGAACTGGCCGCGCGGCCAGCGGGCAGTCAGGCGTTCGCGGCAGGCGCTGACGAAGTCGTCGATGCGGCCGATGGCGAGGCTGACATCGAAATTGACGATCGCGGGCAGGGTGTCCAGCGCATAGCCCTCGCGCACCCGCCAGAAGGCCTGCGTTTCCTTCTCGTTCTGCGCGATGACCGCGTCGGCGATGATTCCGTCTTCCAAGGCGCTGCCCAGGAACGACTCGAAACGCGCCGGGTCTGCTTCCGCATCGTTGCCCTGATGCTCGATCAGCACATAGAAGGCGTGTTCCTGCGGCAAGGGCCGCGCTTTGGTCATCTCATGTGCAGTCACAAAATCATAAAAGTCGGGCCACATCACCTCGAAGGCTGACGGCCCGCCGAATTCGCTTTCCGCACGGCGGAGAAGTTGCAACACGGCATCGAAACTGCCGAGGCCGCAGAAGGCGGTGCTGCTGGAACGCGGCGCAGGCCTGAGGCGGAAGACCACGCGGGTGATAATACCGAGTGTTCCCTCGCTGCCGATGAAGAGCTGCTTGAGGTCGAAGCCGGCATTGTTCTTCAGCATCTTGTTGAGGTGGGTGAGGACGGTGCCATCGGCCAGCACGACCTCGAGACCCAGCACCTGGGCTCGCGCCATGCCGTAGCGGATGACGCGGTTGCCGCCGGCATTGGTGGCGAGATTGCCGCCCACCTGGGCGGAGCCGCGGCTCCCCAGATCGAGCGGCAGCAGGAAACCGGCATCCGCGGCGGCGGCCTGCGCGGTTTCCAGTGGTGTTCCGGCCAGCACGGTGAGGGTCGCGGCCTGCGGATCCAGTTCCTCGATCCCGCTCATGCGTTCCAGCGACAAGGCGATCTCGTCCGAGCCCGCATTGGCGCCACCGGCAAGACCGGTGAGACCGCCCTGGGGCACGATGCCGGCACCGGCAGCGCCGCACAGGCGCAGCGCCGTGGCCACCATCTCGGTGGAGTTCGGGCGCAGCACCGCCAGCGGCAGGTGGCGACCGGTACCGCTCATGTCGCTCCGGTAACGCTCGCCGATCTCGGTGCCGGTCAGCACCGCTTCGACACCCAGGGCGGCACGCAGTGCCGCGATCAATTCGATCATGCCGCCGTCCCCCGCCAGGCCGTTAATCGGACGGCATGCTGCGGCGGCGTGCCGATGAAGGCAAGTGCGTGGGTGCCTCAGGCCTGATGGGCAAATCTTCGCAGCAGGCGAAATGGTTCCTGGCTGTCTTCGACGACCGGGAGGCGGGCGGGCTGGTCCACGCCATGGCGGTAACCGTGACCGCCATGGACGGTCACCTTGGCCGGAAACCGGGCCCAGACCCGCTCGTGGAAGAAGAACACCACCGTGTTCACGGCCGGCTCGATCAGGGCCACGCCGGCCGCGATCGCGACGGACCCGGTAAGGGCATAGGTCACACCGAATCCGACACCGAAATGCAGCAGGGCGAAGCTTCCCGTCTTGAGCAGGTCTCGCAGCATGGCAATCTCCTTTGATTGCGAATAATTCTTAATAGCGAAAATGGAGATATGCTGCCCCATTATCAAGCGGGTTGTTCCAATCTGATTGATCGCTTTTATCGATCAAAATGCTGGAATCCGGCGACCTGCCCGATTTCCGCCCTATTCCGCCAACAGGGCAGCCAGGCGGGAGGCGAGATCCGGATTCTGCGGCATGTCCCGGCCATTCAGCCGCCGGATCGGCACGCAGCCGAGCAGGGAATTGGTGATATAGAGGGCCTCGGCCGCGTCGAGATCGGCACGCTCGAGGCTGTGTTCCACTGCCTGAAGGCCGATTTCACCGGCATTCAGCAGAATCTTGTGCCGGACGATGCCGTCGAGCACCCCGTCCACCAGCGGTGGCGTCAGCAACCGCTCGCCCCGCAGCAGGAAGAGGTTGCCGCGGGCGAAACCGGCGACGCGGCCGGCATTGTTGAGCATCAGCCCCTCATCGGCGCCACGTGCCTGCGCTTCCTGCTGTGCCAGGACATTGTCGAGATAGTTGAGCGATTTGATCCGGCTGAGGGGCGAACCCTCGTTGCGGCGAATGGCGACGACGTCGGCATCAAGGTGACCCGGTACCGGCGGATGCGCCGAGGCGGTCATCACCAGGACCGGCTTCGGATCAAGCGGCAGCAGCAGGCCGCGCGAACCCACCCCCCGCGAGAGGGTGAGGCGCATGGCGGCCGGGCCCCGGGTGAGATGGTTGGCGGCGAGCAGGGCGGCGATGGCTGCGGGCACCTCGCTTGCTTCCACGGGGAGCGGCAGATCCAGCACAGTGCAGGCGCGCGCCATCCGCTCCAGGTGGTCGGCGAGGGCCACCGGCGTTCCGTCCCGCGCCGCCAGTGTCTCGAACAGGCCGTCGCCCAGAGTGAACCCGCGGTCGCGCGGATCGATCCGGGCCTGATCGGGCGGCAGCAGTTGGCCATTGAGCCAGATCATGCCGCCGACCCGCTCAGCTTTTGCGAAATGACGTCACTCGAACGGGTGTCACCCGAATAGACATTCCCCTGGGCCAGTGTTTCGATCAGCGCCTTGGCCTTGGTCAGGCTTTCCTCCAGTTCTCCTTGCGGATCGCTGTCGGCAACGATGCCACCGCCCACCTGGAAGGTGAGGTCCTCGCCCTTGATGCAATAGGTGCGAATGACGATGTTGCTGTCCATCGATCCGTCAAAGCCGAGATAGCCGATGGCGCCGCAATAGGGGCCGCGCGGGCTCGCCTCCAGTTCGGCGATGATCTCCATGGCGCGGATTTTTGGCGCGCCCGTCACCGAGCCACCGGGGAAGGTCGCGCGCAACAGATCGACCGCGTTCTTGTCGGGCAGCAATTCTCCGGTCACCACGGAAACGAGATGATGCACCGTGGCATAGGATTCAAGCCCCCACAGCACCGGCACCTTGACTGAGCCGATGCGGCAGACGCGCGAGAGGTCGTTGCGCAGCAGATCGACGATCATCAGGTTTTCCGCGCGATCCTTGTCGCTCACCTGCAGTTCGGCGGCGAGCTTGGCGTCGTCGGCGGCGTTTCTGCCGCGCGGGCGCGTTCCCTTGATCGGCCGCGTCTCGACCTGCCCGTCCCGCAGTTTCAGGAATCGCTCCGGCGAGGAAGAGAGAATGGCGACATCCCCGAACTCGACAAAGGCCGCGAAGGTCGCTGGGTTGCGGCGACGCAGCGCGCGATAGAGGGCAAGGCGGTCGAAGCCGGCATGGAGCCGGGCATGAAAGCGCTGGGTGATGTTGGCCTGATAGATATCGCCTGCCTCGATATAGTCGATGGTGCGGCGGATCATCGCCTTGTAGTCCCGGCCGTCGAGATCCGGCCGTGCCGCGATCGCCCAACCGGTGCTCGGTTCGCTTTCGAGCGTCGTGGCATCGTAGAGGTCCCGCGCCCAATCGATTCGTGCCCGAGCGCGCTCGTTGCGGGCTGTCCCTGCAGCCGGATAGCCGCTGGAGATGAGCCAGCCGCGCCCGTCCACATGATCGAGCGCCACCACGAGATCGTAGGCGCCGAGCAGCAGATCCGGAATGTCCTGGCCCATGTGTTGACTTTGCGCGCGGCGATGGCGCGGCACGCGCTCCAGATGATGCCGCAGGCCATAGCCGAAGGAGCCGGCCATGCCACCCTGGAAGGGCGGAAGGCCCGGCAATGGCGCGAGCGGATAGCGCGCCATCACAGTGGCGAGTACGGCGAAGGGATCGCCCGCCTGCGGCACGCCGTCCAGCGTCACCGTATCCGCATCGGCGACAAGGCGATGGAAAGGGTCCGCCATCAGAAAGGAGTAGCGCCCGAGGGTTTCGTGGCCGAGCGCGCTGTCGAGGAAGACAAAGCCGCCCAGCGGCCGCAATACCGCGGCCCAGCGCAGCGGATCCAGGGCCGAAGGTGGCAGTTCGTGAACGAGCGGCAGGGTGATCATGGCCGGAGATTAACACGCCGCCCGGCCTGCCTAGAACCCGATAAGCGTCGGTCATTTATGCGTTTCCGACCCGCCAAGCCTGCGCCCCGTGCAGGCTATTTCTGCCGCTGGTTGCGCCGGATCAGCTGTTTGAGGGCCTGGACGTCGCCGGCGATGGCTTCGCGGCAGGCTGCCTCCATGTGTCGGTAGCGCGCCAGCACCTCTTCACCGGTCCGGGTGAGGGCGGCCCCGCCGCCCCTGGCCCCGCCCGTCACGGCATCGATGACGGGGGCCCCCAGATGCCGGTTGAGTTCATCGACCAGCAGCCACGCACGGCGATAGCTCATGCCGAGGCGTCGCCCGGCGGCAGAAATCGACCCGGTGTCGCGAATTGCCTGCAGGAGATCCGCCTTGCCCGGGCCGATCATCACATCGGGCTCGATCACCACGCGCAGGTGCGGGCCGGCGGGCGCCGACTTGCGCGCCATGTTACTGGGCTGCCCGCGCCAGGGCCGCCGGCGGCGCCAGCAGCGAATAGCGCGTGAAATCCTGGCAATGGGCAGGCAGCGGCGCCACGTCCATGGTGCCGGCGACCGGGTCCATGATGATCATGGCCACAGTCGCCGAAAGATCGCCGGCCTTGTTGGACAGGACCGGGCGGCAGACGGCAAAGGGTGCCGCGAAGGAATCGAACAGCGCCGCCTTGAGATCCTCGGGGCCGATCCTGCCCTCGCCCAGCAACTGCTTCACGCGCCAGTCGCGGTAGAAGCTGTCGCCGAGCAGACCCGCATCCTTGAGCTTGGCAAGGGCCACCGGACTGAACCAGTGATTGGCATGCACGATGAGGCCGTTCTCGGGATAGAGCGGAAAGGCCTCGTCGGGCGCGCATTCGAAATCGATGCCGAAACCTTCCGCCGTGCTCAGCATCATGTTGTTGGAGCAGGCCTTGGGTGTCGCCGCGACGGCCCGCACGGCCTGGGCGAAATGCGCCTGTTCCAGGACCTTGCGGCGGATGAGCACCAGCGGCACGCCGATCTCGCGATAGTCACGCTCGGACTCCAGGTAATTGGCCGTAATCGCGATGCCGGCGGCATTGAGCCCGCAGCGCGCGAGGCCACCCGCCTCGACGAAGGTGAGGAAGTCTGGGCCGTCGTCGCGGTTGACCCGGAGCACGATCGCGGTCTCCGCGCATTCGGCGCGCCAGTCCCAGTTCATCCCGTGAATGAGGCGGCCGGTGGCGCTGCGCCCGGGCAGGATGATGGCACCGGTGCAGCCATCGACGGCGTCGTCCTCCGCCTCGGGCCGGTTGGCCGCACGCCGCGCCTGGGCCACCACCTCGGTCCGCGCATTGACCAGGATGATCTCGTCGAGGGTAACCCCGGCACCGGAAGCGATCCCCCTCATCTCCTCCAGGTAATGCGCACCGAAGGCTGCGATCTGTTCGGCAAAGCCGCCGATCAGCCGCGTCTTCTGCGCGGCGTCGAGACCGAGCTCGTCGAGCGTGCCGGCATAGAGCGAGATGCTGCGCCGGATCCGTTCCGGCACCGCCTTACCGTATTGCACGCCCCGCTCATGGGGCGAGCCGCTCACGGAAACGAAGGGAAAGGGCTGCGGATTGGGGGCGTTCATGGGCCTAGCTCCGGCGGATGTCCCGCCAGTCTTAGCCAATGGCGCGGGAAGTGACAATGCGGCGCCGCGCTCAGCCCCGCAGCGCCAAGATCTCGGCCGCCACCATCTCCTGCAAGCGCCAGAGATTGCGGTCGTGGATACCGTGTTCGGCCAGCTTCTCGACCGTGCGATGGAGATAGGCGGCGCCCGAACCCAGATGCCCGCAGGCCCGGGCCAGGGTATGGGCGACCGTCTCCAGCTTGGGCCGTTCGATCGCCTTGTCGCCATTGGGATCGGCGTAGAAGATCAGCGCCTTGTGTCGCTCGCCCTCGGCGCGGATGTCAAGCCAGCGCAGATAGGCCATGTCCTCCACCCCGTCGATCTCGCGCTTCAGGAGATTGGCCAACTCCTCGACGCGGTTGTGCTGCGGCAGCCGGAAGGCGATACCGACGCAGGTGCCACCGCGTTCCAGCGCCAGCATCAATCCCGGCTGTTCCGGCGTGCCGCGCCAACGCTCCTGCCGCAGGGAGAAGGAACGATGCCAGCCGGGAAGAGCGGCGCGGCGATAGGCATCCCAGGTAAAGCCCGGATTCCAGATGAGGGAGCCATAGGCGAAAACCCAGATCGGCGCATCGCCATGGGCGGCGGCCAAATCTTCCGCGGCGGCCAGATACTCCGCCTCGCTGAAATAGGTCACATCGGTGCGGGGGCCGGGCTCCGGCACCGGACGCTCGCACAGGGCCACCAATTCGGCGGTCAGGGCCATCTGGCTGGCTGGCGGTCGCTTGGATGGCATGAAGGGCGCCTGGAGGATGCGATGCCCGGGAAGAGCGGCTGACCCGCAGTCTAACAAGCGCGGTGCGTTCCCCACAACCGACCAATATCGTCGCCGCTTGTCAGATTTTTTCACCCGTGGCGCGGATCACGGTTCCTTTATGCCGTGCCGGGCTGCCCAGTCGACCGGGTGCAGGGCATAAAAATAGGCACAGCGGCGGCCGCGGAAATCGTAGTCGAGCGTGGCGCCTTCCGGGAGCCAGATGATGTCGCCCGGCCCCGCCGCAATCTCGCGACCATCGGTGCGGATGACCATGCTGCCCTCATGGATGAACAGGATCTCGTCATAGAGTGTCGTCCATTGATAGCGCACATCCTCGGCGATCTCGATGCCGCCGCCCATCTGCCGACTGTTGCCGCCGTTGACGACCCGGGCGATGCGCGTCTCTCCCCCGGGCACCTCGCAGCGGATCAGCGGCAGGTCGCGATACGGAAAGTGCTGAACCCTGCTCATCTCGTTCTCCCTGGTCAGGTCGCGTCCGAGGTGGTGATGCCACCCGGCGCCAAAGCCGCGAGGCGGCGGGTGATGAAACCGGGCGTTTCGCCGGCATAGGCCAGCCGGTCCTGACGTGCGATCGCGGCGCGGACCATGTGGGCACCGATGTAGCGGATCGGTTCCGGCGGGAGCCAGCGTTCCGGCGCGCGGACCAGACCGCAGCCAGACCACTCATCGCTGGTTCCCAGCGCCAGCGAGGCGAGGATGCGACCGCCGATCGGCGTCGTCGCGATGCCGTTGCCGGAGAAGCCGTAGCCATAGAAGATATCGCTGCTGCCCGGGAGGCACCCGAAGAGCGGCAGGCCGCTGCGGGTGCGATCGATCGGGCCATACCAGCTCTCAACGAGCGGGATGTCGCCGAGCGAAGGATGGCCGCGCGCGATGCTGGCGCGGATCGCGGCCTCGCGCAGCGACGGCCCTTCGAAACGCTGGCCCCTGAAGGACCCGAAGCCAAGACGCCCGCCCGTGACACCGGCATTGATGCGGCGATTGCCGGTGGTGCGGTAGCCGGTGACAAAGGTCTGGGAATCGCTGATCAGGGGTTTGTCGAGATAGCCGGCGCGTTCCAGCCGGTCCGGCACCGGCGCCGTCACCGCGTCGTCGCTGGCAATCACCAGGATGGCGTCGCGGAGTTCCCGAATGGCCAGAGACCAGGCGTTGAGGGTGAGGATGATGCGTTCCGCCCGAAGCGTGCCGGATGCCGTCACGACGGCCGGCCTTGGCCCGCGGACGAGGCGGGTCATCGGCGTATTCTCATGGATGACCACGCCCATCGCCAGGGCCACCCGCCGCAGGCCGCGCACCAGCTTTCCCGGATGGATCGTGCCGGCCGATGGATCGTGGATGCCGGCGTAAAACGCATCGGTGCCGGCGAGCGCCGCGATCTCCTCGCGCGAGACCTCGCGGAACGGGCGCCGGCCCGCGGCTTCCAGACTGTCAAGAATGCCGGACCAGGAACCGATATGGGCGGCACAGGAAGCCCCCCAGATCCAGCCATCCTGTCGGTATTCCGCATCGATGCCCTGGGCCTGGCAGAAGGCGGCGATTTCGCCCGGCGAGCGTGCAAAAGCCTCGGCAAGACGCAGGGCGCCGTCGATACCACAAAACCGGGTCAACGCCGCGAACTTCGCCCATTGCGACAGCACCATGCCGGAATTGCGGCCCGAGGCGCCGCCGCCGCAGATATCGGCCTCGACGATCGTGACCGCGCAGGCGGGATCGCGCCGCTTGATCTCGATCGCCGTCCACAGACCGGCGAGGCCGCCGCCCACGATGCAGACATCGGCGCGGCGGTCACCAGTGAGAGCCGGTGCATCGCATTCGCCGGGAGCGATCGCCTCGCGCAGCCAGGGACAGCGACCTTCGGTGCGCGTCGCCTGGGTCATCGGCGCGGCCCTCCCCTCAGAAGGCGACCTGGTCGCCGCCTTTCAGCTTCAGCATGGCGCGCGCTTCGGCCGGGGTGGCGATCTCCAGCGAGAGACCTTCGAGGATGCCGCGGATCTTCCGCACCTGGTCGGCATTGCTCTTGGCAAGTTCGCCCGGCCCAAGATAGACGCTGTCTTCCAGTCCCACCCGCACATTGGCGCCCATGGCCGCCCCCATGGTGGCGAGGGTCATCTGGTGGCGCCCGGCGGCCAGGATCGACCACTGGTAATCACTGCCGAACAGACGGTCGGCGGTGCGGCGCATATGGGCAAGGTCCTCCGGATGCGGACCGATGCCGCCCAGCACGCCGAAGATCGTCTGCACGAAGAGCGGCGGCTCCAGCAGTTTCCGGTCGAGGAAATGCGCCAGGGTGTAGAGGTGTCCGATGTCGTAGCATTCGCACTCGAAGCGCGTGCCGCAGCCATGACCGAGCTCGCGGATTACCCGCTCGATCTGGGCGAAGGTGTTGCTGACGATGTTGTCGCGGGTCTTCTCGATATAGGGTTTTTCCCAGTCGTACTTCCAGTCGGTGATCTTGTCGCCGGCATGGAAGATGCCGAAATTCATCGAACCCATATTGAGCGAGCAAAGCTCCGGTTTGGCGCGCAAGGGGGCCGCCAGCCGGTCGTCCATCGACATGCCCAGCGAGCCGCCGGTGGTGATGTTGATGACCGCGTCGCAATTCTGCTTGATGCGCGGCAGGAACTGCATGAAGACGTCCGGATTCGGCGTCGGCCTCCCGTCCTTGGCATCGCGGGCATGGAGGTGGATGACCGAGGCGCCCGCCTCGGCCGCGGCGATCGATTCCCGTGCGATCTCGTCGGGGGTGATGGGGAGATAGGGCGTCATGGTCGGCGTATGCACCGAGCCAGTGACGGCGCAGGTGATGATCACCTTGCGACGCCCCGATTTCTTTTCCGCCCTTGCCGGTTCCGCCATTTCCCGTCTCCCCAGTTCCATGTTTCAGTCGCGCCTGTCGTCAATCCGGTCGAGCGAGGCGAGGATGATATCCGCCGCCTCGGTTATCTCGTGTTCGAGCCCGGCGCGCGCCGCCTTGCCGTCGCGCTTCCTGAGGGCCTTCAAATTCTCGTCGTGGTGGTCGATGCCGATGCCGAAATAGGGCGTCATGCGCATGGCATTCAGGCTGGGTCCCGCCTGCAGCCACAGGCTCTCGATGATCGGCATCAGCAGGGGCGAGCGCGCGGCCCGGTACATGGTGAAGTGGAACTGCATGTTGAGGTCGAGATAGTCCTGGGTGATATGCGCTGCGACCAGGCTGTTGATCCGGTCCTGGATCGCCTGCAATTCCTCGAGTTCTTCGGCCGTGATATGGGCCGCCGCCCATTCCGTCGCCAGGCCCTCGATCTCGCAGCGCACACGGCGCAGGTCGGCGAGGCGGCTCGCCGTCATCAGGGGCACCTGAACGCCACGATTGGGGCTGTTCTCCAGCGCCTGTTCCGCCACCAGGCGCCGCAGGGCCTCGCGGATCGGCATGGCACTGGTGCCGAAGGTCTTCTCGAGCTGCGAGACCACAAGGCGCTCACCCGGGATGAATCGGGCCGACATGATGGCGCGCTTCAGTCGCTGATAGATGTCCTCATGGGTACTGCCATGGGGCACGCGGCGCGCACGGCCCATCCGCTTGGCGAGGCTCGCCTGAGCCTTCACCGATCTGCGCTGTCTTTCCGCCTGGATTTTCTTCGCCATGATCTCTGGGTCTATCCGGGTACCACCGGGGTTTTGGCGCCCGCCCTACGTCCGCTTGGGCAGGATCGAGCGATAGCCGTCGAGAAAATCGGCGAACAGATCGAGGAAAGCAACAATTTCCGTGCGGGAGATCGGCAGCGAGAGGGCGATCATGCCGCGCGGTGTCACATATTGCCGCTTCAGCATCATCTCCAGTTGCCAGAGGTGCAGCCAGCGCGGGTCGGATTCCTCGACATCGTGGGGCGAGCGCACCTCGTGATCCACGAAATGCAGGTTCATGATCGACCCCACCCCGGTCACCACGCCCGCCACCTTGCGCTCGGCCAGCAGCGCGTTCATGCCGTCGCGCAATTCGTCGCCGAGGCCGTTCATGCGGTCGAGCGCCGCCTCGGTCAGCACCTCGGTAAAGCCGGTGAACCCCGCCGCCATGGAGAAGATGTTGTTGTTGAAGGTGCCGCCATGGCCGAAGGCGTTGGGGCTCGCGGGGTCGAAGCGATCGAGGATGTCAGCGCGGCCGCCGAAGGCGCCGAAGGAACAGCCGCCGCCGATATACTTGCCCAGCGTCACCATGTCCGGCTTGATGCCGGCCATGCCGTGATAGCCACGATAGGACAGGCGCGACGCCATGACCTCGTCGAAGATCAGGAGGATGCCGGCCTGTTCCGTTTCCTTGCGCAGCATCGCCAGGAACTCCGGCTTGGCTGCGATGCAGCCGCCGCCACCCATCATCGGTTCCAGGATGACGGCGGCGAGATCCTTCGCCTGATCGCGGATGAGGGCCGCCGTGCCGGCCATGTCGTTGTATTGCGCGAAGATGAAGGGATAAGGCGCGTTCAGGGGCGAGCCGCCATGGGCAAAGGTGAGAATGCCGCCGTGATAGCCGCCGTCGAAGGCGAGGATCTTGGCCCGGCCGGTGACCGCGCGCGCGGTCGATAGCGCCATCAGATTGGCCTCGGTGCCCGAATTGCAGAAGCGCACGCGCTCGATCGCCGGATAGCGGTCGACCACCGCCTGGCCGAGCCGTGCCTCATAGGGATTGGGTCCGCCCAGGACCCAGCCGCTGTCGGCCACCGCCTTGATGGCGGCCGCGATCCTGGCGTTGGAATGGCCGTAGAGACCCGCCGTGTATTCGCTGACGAAATCGACATAGGTGTGACCGTCGAGATCGGTGACGCGGCAGTCCTTGCCGCCGGTCAGCGTCAGCGGGAACGGCTCATACCACAGAACCGCCCTGGTATTGCCGCCCGGCAGGGCGCGCTTGGCATCCTCGTGGCGCGCCGCGCTTTTCGGGTTGTCCTTCAGGAAGCGCCCGCGGACGTCGGTGATGGCGGCGTCGAGTTCGAGGTTCTGGCGGTCCATCTCACACCTGTTTGATCGAACGGTTGGTCTTTGGCCGGCAACGACCGGCGCACCGCTGAGCTACGGCCTGGCACGTATCCCGAATTGTTCCCCCGGTTTCCTGCCCCGGGATTCCGGGTCCCTGGATTCTTGCCGTTGACATCAAGCATACACGCTCATAGGATTTGATCAAATCCAAAAGACGAAGAAACCAGTTTTCAAAACAGGAGGCTCGCATGAACTCGAAGATGCTGTTTGCTGCCGCTGCCTTTGTCGTCGCCACATCGGCCGCCGCACAGGCCGAGGAAACCATGACCGCCGTCGGCTGGGGTGGCAGCTGGAATGAAGCCTATGACAAGGGCGTCTTCCAGCCCTTCACTGCCGAGAGCGGGGTCAAGGTCACCCTCGACGAATGGGGGGGCGAGCTTGCCAAGCTGCGCACGCAGATCGAAAGCAACGCCATCGTCTATGATTTCGTCAGCGTCGAAGCGCCGGCGCTCGAGATCGGCTGTGCCGAGGGGTTGTTCGAGAAGCTGCCCGAGGCCGTCTATGCCGAGAAGGACGATTATCTCCCGGGCACCATTCATCCCTGCGGCATGGCGTCGGACACCTGGGCCACGGTCATGGTCTATGACGGCAACAAGCTGACCGACGGTCCGACGAGCTGGGCCGATTTCTGGGATGTCGAGAAGATTCCCGGCAAGCGCGGCATGCTGGGCCAGGCACAGTATACGCTCGAGAACGCCCTGATGGCAGATGGCGTGGCGCCGGGCGAGGTCTATAACGAACTCAGGAAGGAAGGTGGCGTCGACCGCGCCTTCGCGGCCCTCGACCGCATCAAGCCGCATGTGGTCTGGTGGACCAGTTCGACCAACGCCCTGCAGAACCTGTCTGCCGGCGAAGTGGTGATGACCGATCTCTACAACGCCCGCGTCACCGCGGAGAACGACAAGGGCTCAAATTACAAAATCGTGTGGGAAGCCGGTTTCTTCTACGGCACCGACATGTGGGCGATCGTGAAGGGGGCGCCCAACCAGGCCCAGGCCGTGAAGTTCGTCGAGTTCTTCGCCAAGCCCGAGAACCAGGCGGGCTTCCCCAAGCTCTATGCCTATGGCGTCGGCCACAAGGATGTGGAGAAGCACCTGACCGCGGAGCAGCTGGAGCGGCTGCCGACCTCGGCCAAGAATCTGCCCTATTCCGCCGTCTATGACACCGATTTCTGGGCCGAGAACAAGGAAGCCCTGGAACAGCGCTTCCAGGCCTGGCTCGCCCAGTAGATCGATCGTGTCCAAAGCGCATTGACCACCAGTACAAGACCTCAGACTGCGATTGACCGGGCGCCAGGAAACTGGCGCCCGGCTTTTTCGCGACTGCTCGCGAACCGGGACCTCCGACTGTTTCTGCTGGTCCTCCCCCTGCTCGCCTTCGTCGTCGTCACCGTCGTGGTGCCGGTGGCGCAGTTCCTCTATCGCGCGGTCGACAACGACCTGCTGGCCGAGAACCTGCCACTCACCGCCGCCAGTCTTGCGTCCTGGGCGCCCGACCAGGGCGTGCCGGGAGAGGCGAGCTTCCGCGCCCTTGCCCATGACATCCACAATGCCCGCGAGGCGGGGACCCTGGGCCAGGTGGCCCAGGCGCTCAACCAGCAGATCACCGGGGTGCGCAACAGTTTCATCAAGGCGGCGCTGCTGGTCGACGAACCCGATGGCGTCACGCCCGAGGAACTGATGCAGGCGATTCCGGCCCTGGGCGAGACGCCGCTCTGGGCCCTGCTGCAATCGGCGGGATCGCGCTGGACAGATTTCTACCTGCTGCAATCAATCGACCTGGAGCGCAATGCCGGCGGCGAGATCATCAACGTCTCCGCCGACCGCGCCATCTTCCGCGAGATCATCTGGCGCACGGTAGTGATCAGCGTCAACGTGACACTGATCTGCATCCTGCTGTCGCTGCCCGTCGCCCATGTTCTGGCCAATGCACGCGCCCCCTGGTCGAACCTGCTCCTCGCCCTTGTGCTCTTTCCGCTCTGGACCTCGCTGCTGGTCCGCACGGTGTCCTGGATTATCATCCTCCAGGGCGAGGGGCCGGTGAATGCGACCCTCCTGTTCCTGGGAATCGTCGACGAACCCCTGCGCCTCGTCTACACGCGTGGCTCGCTCTATATCGCCATGGTGCAGGTCCTCCTGCCGCTGATGATCCTCTCGATCCTTTCGGTACTGCTCAAGCTGCCCAAGGAGTTGCTGCGCGCCGCCACCTCGCTCGGCGCCAATTGGTGGCAGGGCTACTGGCGGGTGCTGCTGCCTTTGCTCTCGCCCGGCATCCTGACCGGTTCCGCCATCGTCTTCGTTTTCGCGCTCGGCTACTACATCACGCCGACGCTGATCGGCGGTCCGCGCGACCAGATGCTGAGCTCCTATGTCGCGCAATTCACCAACAAGACCCTGAACTGGGGCCTTGCCGGCGCCCTTGCCGTGCAGCTGATGGCGCTGCTGCTGATCGCCGGCCTCGGCTGGGCCGCGTTCCGCAAACTGCAGGGAGCGCGGCGCTGATGTTTTTCTGGCCAAATCTCCGGCGACGGCTGGCGCTGCTCCATACCGCCGTGATCCTCGCCTTCCTGCTGGCGCCCCTCGTCATCATGGTGCCGATCTCGCTGACCAGCGGTACCATGCTGACCCTGCCGGTGCCGGGCTGGTCGCTGCAATGGTACGAGGTGATCTTCACGGATTCGCGCTGGACCGTGGCGCTCATCAATTCGCTGATCGTTGGCGTGGCAGCGACCGCCATCGCGACCGCATTGGGTACGCTGGCCGCAATCGGCCTCACCTGGGGCCGCTTTCCGGGACAGCAGACCATGCTGGCGATCATCTCGCTGCCGCTCGTCCTCCCGATCGTCATTCTGGGTGTGGCCTGCTTCAGCTTTTACGCCTCGGTGGGATTGATCGGATCGCGCCTTTCCTTGATCCTGGCTCATGCCGGACTCGCGGCCCCCGTGGTCGTCACCACGGTGATGGCAAGCCTCAAGGGATTCGATCGCAATTTGATGCGGGCCGGTGCGTCCCTCGGCGCCGGACCCTTCCTGTGCTTCCGCCGCATCCTGGTGCCGCTGGTGGCGCCCGGCATCATGACCGGTGCCCTCATCGCCTTCCTGGTTTCGTTCGACGAGGTGGTAATCGCGAGTTTCATCACCACGGCCGAGCAGCGCACCCTGCCCCGCCAGATCTTCAGCGGCGTCCGTGAATCGATCAGCCCGGCGATCGCGGCCGCAGCCATCGTGCTGGTGGTCATCTCGGGTGTCCTGCTGGCGCTGACCTCCATCGTTCAGCGCCGGGCGCGCCTGCAAAGAGGTACCGCGCGTTGAGCGCGCCCTTTCCGGTCCTGACTCTGACCGGTGATGCCGGCGCGCGCGGCCGCGCCCATGGCGAGGCCTGCCGTGCGCTGATCGCGCGGCATGTCGCGCTCTGGCGCGAGACGAGCGCGACGCCGGATCACGACTGGCGGACGATTGCCATGAAACTGCTCGCCGGCACCGGTTTTGCTGCGGCGGCGCAGCGCTGGACGCCGGACGCCTGGAGCGAACTCCAAGGCATCGCCGCCGGCGCCAACCAGACATTCGCGGACGTGCTGCTGCTCAATCTCACCGACGAACAATGGTGGATCACCAACGCAAGACATGCCGAGGCCTGCACCAGCTTCGCCTGTCGCGCCGCCGACGGTGCCGTCTGGTCGGGACAGAATCTCGACATCACGAAATGGATGGACGGGTTGCAGGTGGTGCTGCGCTATCCGCTGAAGGACGGCGGCAGCGCGGTCGCGGGCACGCTGGCCGGCACGCTCGCCATGACCGGCATCAACAGCCACGGCGTCTCGATCTGCTGCAACACATTGCTGCAATTGCCGCCGACACGGCGCGGCCTGCCTTGCCTGTTCGTCATTCGCGGCGTGCTGGAATGCCGATCACGCGATCAGGCGATGACTTTCCTGCGCGACGTCACCCATGCTTCGGGCCTGCATTACCTGATCGCCGATCCACTGGGATGGGTAGGGGTGGAATGCGATGCGGAGGGCATTCGGCAGGTCGAGAGTGCGCCGGACCGCTATGGCCACACCAACCATCCCAAGCTGGCGCCGGAATCGGCAAGCGCCACCTCGCGCGACCGGCTGCTGGCGATCAATGCCGCCCTCGACCAGGGGCGTGCCATCGCGGCACTCTCCGAGCGTCCGCTGTGCCGCGACGGCACCTCCGCCGCCGATCCGATCGGCTTCACGATCTTCTCCGGCATCTGGCGGAATGAAGCGGGGGCGACACCGCGTTTCTGCGCCGGCCCGCCCTTGCCGAAGCGCTATCACGAAGTTCCGCAGCTCGCCTGATCCCACGCCTGATCTTTGGCGTGCTATTGCAGGCTGAAATTGATGGCGATCGGGGATTCGACGATGGCGCCGGGAATTTCCGGCGGCAGGGCCGGCAGGGGCGTCGCCCGCCAGAAGAGGGCAAGGGCTTCCTCGTCGAGGGCGTCGTGGCCGGAGCTTCGCACCAGCTTCACGCCCAGCACATTGCCGCCGCGGTCGACGCGGAACGACACCACCGGAGATCCGGTCTGATTGCGCCGCTGCGCCGCGCGCGGGTATTTCCTGTGCTTGATGAGATGCGCATTGGCAAGGGCGCCCCAGCTGGCCTTTGCCTGGGCCATCACAGCCAATTCAGCAGGCGTGGGGCCCACCGGCATGGCAGATACTACTGCCTGCTGATTCGCGACCTCGACCTTCGTCGGCGCAGGCGCATCGGTCGCCGTCTTGAGTTCCACCGGTGCCGATTTGACGTCGGCCGGTTTCTTCTTCTCGGGTTTCCTTTCAATCAGTTTTTTCGACGCTTCCTTTTTCTCCTGTTTCTGCTCCGGTTTTTTTGCCTCTTTCTCTTTTTCTTCCTTTTTCCTTTCCTTCTTCGTCACCTCGACCACCGGCTGTGCCACGGGCAGGAAAAGGGGTAGGTCCTCAAGTTCGGCCAGCTGCGGCAGGTCGATCTCCTGTTCGACCACCTCAGGTTCCGGCGCCGGCTCCAGGCGCTGCGGCGGCGGCACCGGCGTCATCACCGGCTGCAGATCGATCATCACGGCCGGGGGCAGGGTCGCGGGCGGCTCGGCTGGCCGTTGCCACTGCATCATGCCGATGGCGGCTCCCGAGGCGTGCAGCCCGACCATCAGAATGCCGGCCCCCAGCCAACGCGCCATGCCGCGGCCGGATCGCTCGACCGAGAGGTTCAGATTTGCCAATCCGGCGGCCATGATGCGCTATTCCGTGGCGGTCGGCGTCACGGCCGCGGCTTCAAGCCCCACCAGGGCGATCTTCAGATATCCCGCGTCGCGGAGCATGTTCATGACGGTCATGACCTCGCCATAGCCGACGCGCTCATCGGCCCGCAGGAAGATGCGGGTCTCCTTGTCGCCCGACGTCGCTTGATCCATCGCCACGGCGAATTCCGCGCGGGCGATCGACTGATTGCCGAGGCTGAGGTCGCGCGTTTCCGCGAGGGTCAAAAAGAGCGGCTTCTCCGGTCGCGGTTGCGGGGCCGCGGCCGCCGCCGGCAAATCCACCGGCACGTCGACGGTGGAAAGCGGGGCGGCCACCATGAAGATGATGAGCAATACGAGGATGACGTCGATGAACGGCGTTACGTTGATGTCGTGAGTCTCGGCAAGCTCTTCTTCGGCGTGATTGAGTCGAACCGCCATGCCGCCCCCTATGCCGCCGCTTCGCGCAGGGGAAGGCGACGCTGGTCGAGATCGCGGCTGACCAGGCGCAGCAACTCGGCCGAGATATCGGCGAGAAATGCCCGGTAGCAGGAGATCGCCCGCGAGAACCTGTTGTAGATGACGACGGCGGGAATGGCGGCGACCAGGCCGAGCGCGGTCGCCAGCAGGGCTTCGGCAATGCCCGGCGCCACCACTGCGAGATTGGTGGTCTGCGTTTCCGAGATGCCGATGAAGCTGTTCATGATGCCCCAGACGGTGCCGAACAGCCCGACGAAGGGCGCCGTCGAACCGATCGTGGCCAGAACACCGGTCCCACGCGCGAGGTGACGCTGCGCTGCCGATTCGATCCGTTCCAGGCGCGAGGCGACACGTTCCTTGATGCCCTCGGCCGGCAGCCCGGCCGACAGCGTGATTTCATGCGCAGCGGCTGCGATCAGATCCCGGGCGGCGCCCTCGTTAAGATGGCCGGTCCTTGCCTGCACAATGTTCGCGGCCTCGGCCAGGGTGGCAGCTCCGGAGAGATCCGCCCGCACCCGCCACACCTCACGCCGCGCCACCCGCAATTCGAAGCTGGTTACCAGCCACACCGTCCAGGTGGCGACCGAGGCGATGACGAGGCCGACCATTACTGCTTTCACGACCCAATCCGCCTGGAGGAACATGCCCCAGGGCGAAAGGTCATGGGGGACGCCGGGGTTGCGCTCGGCGATGGCCGCCGGATCCATGATGACCGGGGCGGTCGCCGATCGGGCCGTGCCGAGCGGCGGATCGGCGTCGGCAGGCGGGGATACGGCCTCCTGCGCCGCCACCGTCAGGGTCTGCGCCAGCATCAGGCCGGCAGCCAGCATCGCGGCCAGGACCAGCCTGCAAATCCTCGGCGTTGCGCAAAGTCTCGCCATGTTTT
>JAEUKV010000080.1 GCA_016794165.1 Rhodospirillaceae bacterium | reverse complement strand
GGCGGGAAAAGTTGCCCTGGTGACGGGGGCGGCGGCCGGCATCGGTGCCGCCACGGCGGATCTGCTCGTCGAGCGCGGTGCGCGGGTCATCCGCGCCGATCTTCGCCCGGGCAGCGGCGCGGATTGGCAGGCGCTCGACGTCGCCGAGGAATCCGCATGGCAGGCGGTGCTGGCGGCGGTGGCGCGCGCGCATGGCGGAATCGACATCCTGGTCAACGCCGCCGGCGTCTCGCTCGATGGCGATGTGGTCGACACCTGCACGGAGGAAATCTGGCGCCGGACCATGGCGGTCAATCTCGACGGCACCTTCCTGGGATGCAAGCACGTCATCCCGCTCTTGCGGGCACGCGGCGGCGGCGCCATCGTCAATTTCGGCTCCGTGCTTGCCCAAGTTGGCGACGGGCGCTCGGCCGCCTATGTCGCCAGCAAGGGAGGGGTGCGGATGCTGACCCACTCAACCGCGCTCTACTGCGCGAAGTTCGCCCCGAATGTGCGCTGCAATCTGGTCTGCCCTGGCTATATCGAGACCCGCATGTCGCAGGACTGGCTTGACGCGGCAGGCCCCGCACAGCGGCGCGAGATCGAAAGCGCACATCCCATGCAGCGCCTCGGCCAGCCGCGCGAGGTGGCGCAGCTCGTCGCCTATCTGGCGAGCGACGAAGCCGCCACGGTGACCGGCGCCGAATTCGCGGTGGATGGCGGCTATCTCGCCCGGTAAAGAGGACTTGGGCTCGATTGCGGGCGTTCAGGCCGTGCGCTGCGCCGGATCGATTTCGGATGGGTCCACCGCCATGTCGATTTCCCGCGCGCGACCGAGGCGGGTCATCCAGTCGACGAAATGCGGGTCCGCCTTGATCTGATGGCCGTAATGGCGCCGCAGCGCCGCCGACAGGCGCCCGCCGCGACCGAGCAGGTCGTCGGCGTACCCGATCATCAGCGAGTTGGGCCAGGCCTGGGGCCGGATCGCGCGCAGCCGGGCGAACAGCCGGTCTTCCGGCTCCGCAGGGTAGGTCTGGGCGAGCAGCGAGAGCATCGCCGCGGTGGAGCGCGAGACCCCCATGTGGCAATGCACCAGCAGATGCCCCTCGCTCCGCTCGCCGCGCGAGGCCGCGAGATCGCTGCCAAAGCGCAGGATGTCGGCCACATGCGCGTGGGTCGGGGGCGACTTGCCGGCGAGCGGCTCGATCACGTCGTTGAAGCGCATGGTCACCCGGTGGTGATCGCCGAAGCTGCGGAAGGTCTCGATCTCCGGCCAGTCCGGATCGAGCAGCGACAGCACATGGGTGACGGTCCGGCTGCTCTGTTCGGGCAGTTCGGCGATGCCGCAGATGGTGAGCACGGAGATCGAGACGGGGTTCATGGATCGGATACTCGCAGGTGTTCTGGAACCCGGCACGGACCGGGTCGGGACATGGCAGCAGCTACAGATATGCGCTTCCCCGGCCGGATTTCCAGATGCGCGGGATGGAAAAGACGATTCAGCCCGGTTGGCCGTCGCCCGAACCGAGAAGCGGGGTGCATTCGCTGCGCAGCAGATCCGGATAGAGATCGAGCCCGCGCACCAGGAATTTGAGGCGGATGCCGTAGGAGGTCACCTTGCAGCTGCTGACCGAGAGCGGCACGGAGGCCGCGATGTAGTCCGGCAGGAAGACGCCGTGCCCCTGGATCAGCGACCAGGCCTGGTTGAACAGCGTCCAGCGGATGCGGAAATAGGCGCTGTTCTCCTCGTTGCAGGGAAGTGCGTAGCAGCCCTGGACCGAATGGATGTTCTCCTCCGGCAGGATTTCCTGGGAATTGGTGAGGTAGACCACCTCGTCGTGGCGCGCGGTCAGCGCATACACCCCGGCGTCGTAGAGGAAGCCGAGGGCCGGCAGCAGGATGAACCAGGCAAAGACCAGGAAGGTCGAGAGAAAGATGCCGGCGCGGGACTTGGAGAAGATCCGGTTCTGGAACCTGTCCTCGACATAGACGAAGCGATCCCACAGGTAGCGGTAAAGGCGCCAGGCCCAGCCGCCGGGAACCGCCAGGAATCGCAGCACCGGGGCCAGGAAATGCTGGTAGGACCAGATCGCCGCCAGCACCATCTGGCCGGCGAAGCGCTGGATCGAGGTCAACTCGCGCTGTGTGCGACCGGTTGCCGAGGCGGCATGGGCCTTCCCGGATTCATGGGCGCGCTCGGAAATGCGCTCCTTCAGTCGGTTGACCCGCTCGAGTAGGTCGCTCATGAGGCCACCGCGACCGAATCCTTCAGGGCGAAGGCGGAAGTGGCCTCGTCGAAGGCCAGGGTCAGAGTCGTCGCCGTGCTGCCGTCGAGGATCCGGTTGACGATGATCGGTTCGATATTGGCCTGGATATAGCCGGGCAGGCCGCGGGCGCCGATGGCCGGATCGTAATGCGCCTTGCAGAACGCCTTGAGATCGGCCTCCGGCACCACGATCTTGATGCCGTCCTGGCCATAGGTCCGGTCGATGCTGTCGAACTCGCGGCGCACGATCTTTTCGATCGAGGCGAGATCGAGGGTATTGAAGCAGATGATGTTCTGCCGGCCGGCAAAGCGGTTAAGGAACTCCGAGCGATAGGTCTGGCCGATCTCGTCGAGTGCGGCCGCCACCCGTTCCTCGACTGCGAGGTCGCGGTTGAGGAAGTGCGGCTGGCCGATATTGGTGGTCATGATGATGATCGATTCCGAGAACGACACCGTGCGACCGACATTGTCGGTGAGGCGCCCGTCGGACAGGATCTGCAGGAAGACATTGAAAACGTCGGGGTGCGCCTTCTCGATCTCGTCGAACAGCAGCACCCGCAGCGGGTTCTTGCGCATGGCGTTGGTGAGGATGCCGCCGGCCTCGAAACCCTCATAGCCCGGCGGTGCGCCGATCAGGCGCGAGACCGCGTGCTTCTCCATGTATTCCGACATGTCGAAGCGGGTGAGCGCCTTCTCGTCGTCGAGCAGGCTCTCGGCCAGGGCCTTGGCGATCTCGGTCTTGCCGACGCCGGAGGGGCCGAGGAACATGAAGGCGGCCTGCGGCTTCTCCTGGTTGCGGCGTCCGACCCGCGCCGTCTTCACCGCATTGGCGAGCTGATGCACGACATGGTCCTGGCCGAAGATGCGCTTCTTGAGGTCGTTCTCCAGGTTCTTCAACTTCTCGCGCTCATTCTCGTTGAGCTTCGAGACCGAAATGCCGGAGATGGCGCTGAACTCCTGCAGCACGATATCGCGGGTGAGTTCGAGGTGATCGTTGATCTCAGTGGTGAGCACTTCGAACGCCGCGCGGTTCCTGGCGATTTCCTCCTGGAACTGGCGGATGCGCGCCTTGATCTCACCGGCTGCGTCGGAATCGATCCCGGCACCGCCCGCGAGCTTGGCGAATTTCGCGATGCGGCCGACGTCCTTGTCGT
>JAEUKV010000073.1 GCA_016794165.1 Rhodospirillaceae bacterium | reverse complement strand
AGCCAAGGGCAAGGGCGGTCGGGGTTGCGAAAAATGGGTCTATGACGGCAGTGGATACCGCGGTCCTGATGGCCGCTTACTCAGCCCACCGGATCTGGTCACCCATATATCCAACCTGGCAGCGGGCAGAGGACGGTACCTCATCCAGGAATGCCTGGAGAATCACGCGGAACTGCGCGACCTTGGCGGTGGCCTGACCTCCCTGCGGGTGACCTCGTGCAAGAATGAACGGGGTGGCTTCGAAGTTACCAACGCAACCCTCAAGCTCGCCCTCAAGGCAGGCTCATCGGTCGACAATTTCCATCAGGGCGGCGCCGTCGCCAGGGTCGACATCACCAGCGGCGAGGCGGGGCCAGCCTCCGATTCCTGGATCGCTAGGCCATGCATCTGGCACAAGATCCACCCCCTGACCCAAGCACCCATCGAGGGTCGCAAGCTGCCGCAATGGCAAGAGACCGTTGACATGGTCGAGCGCACCCATGCCCTGTTTCCGGACCGGATCATGCTCGGCTTCGATGTCGCCATCACGGATCGCGGGCCGGTGATCATCGAAGGCAACGTGCAGTCCGGCTGCGACATGATTCAGCGAACCCACGATGTGCCGGTCGGACGGCAGCGTCTCGGCGAACTCCTCGCCCACCACGCCGACCGCGCAGAAAACGCCAGGATCCCGCGGCATATGCGCTGGTTTGGACCAAAGCAGTATCTGCGCCACCGCTAGCCGCGCTTCGGCCGACCGAGGCTGTGATAGGTGAAACCGGCGCGGCGCATTTCACGCGAGCGGTAGACGTTCCTGAGATCGATGACCAGCGGCTGGCGCATCACTTCACGCATGCGCGCGATGTCCATCCCGCGATAGGCATTCCACTCCGTCAGCAAGACCAGCGCATTGGCAC
Organism: Rhodospirillaceae bacterium; assembly: GCA_016794165.1. Taxonomy (GTDB): domain Bacteria; phylum Pseudomonadota; class Alphaproteobacteria; order Dongiales; family Dongiaceae; genus Dongia. The sequence goes on along the minus strand of JAEUKV010000073.1, from coordinate 21,412 downwards.
CCGCCAGCGCATCATAGGCATCGCTTCGGTATTCGATTTCCGGCATCAACTTGCGCGCCTCGGCAATGCCGGCCGGGTCGTGGGCGACGACCTCGATCCCGGCCTGTCGCAGGCGCGGCAGAATGGTGAGACTGGGGGCCTCACGCATGTCATCGGTATTGGGCTTGAAGGTCAGGCCCAGCACAGCCACCCGCATGCCGCGCCGATCAGCGCCAAGAAGGTCAAGGATGCGCTCGGCCATGGCAACCTTGCGGGCGTCGTTATAAGCAATCGTGGCCTCGACCAGGGTCAGGGGGGCTCCGGCCTCGCGCGCCGTATGCATCAGCGCATTGGTGTCCTTGGGGAAACAGGAGCCCCCATAGCCGGGACCCGGATGCAGGAACTTTGGACCAATCCGCCCGTCGAGCCCGATGCCGCGGGCCACGTCATGGACGTCCGCCCCGACCCTTTCACAAAGATCCGCGATCTGGTTGATGTAGGAAATCTTTATCGCCAGGAACGCATTGGCGGCATATTTGATCAGCTCGGCCGTTTCCAAATCGGCGAACATGATCGGCGTGTCGCGGAGATAGAGGGGACGGTAGACCCTGCGCAGCAACTCGCGTGCACGCTCGACACCGGTGCCGATCACGATCCGGTCCGGGCGCATGAAGTCGCCGATCGCGGAACCCTCGCGCAGGAATTCCGGATTTGAGGCCACGTCGAACTCCGCATCCGGTCGCGCGGCACGGATGATCCGCTCAACTTCACGACCCGTACCCACTGGCACGGTCGATTTGGTCACGACCACTGCATAGCCGGCGAGATTGGCCGCGATATCGCGGGCGGCCTGATAGACATAACTGAGATCGGCATGGCCATCGCCGCGCCGGCTGGGCGTACCGACGGCGATGAAAATCGCCTCGGCGCCTTCCATCGCAGAGGCCAGGTCGGTGGTGAACCGCAGCCGGCCGGCATCCCTGTTGCGCGCCACGACCTCATCCAGTCCCGGCTCGAAAATCGGAATGACGCCCTGTTCCAGAATTGCGATCCTGCCTTCATCGGCATCGACGCAGACGACGTCGTGGCCGAACTCCGAAAAGCAGGCACCGGACACCAAACCGACATATCCGACGCCGATCATCGCTATGCGCATGTATCACCCTGGAATCCGGCCCAACGGCCGGTACCGTTTCCCGATACGTCATGCCCGGCCTTGAGCCGGGCATCCAGTCTTTCTACTCTATCCGTGGATCCCCGGGTCAACCCCGGGGATGACGTGGTCGATGGCAATCATAACTTAAGTCTGCGCGCGATGTCCGCGACAGTTTGGCGAATGGCAGGGCCGGTCGCCGGATGCTCCAGGGCAAGGCAGATATTGGCCTCGACGAAGCCGGCCTTGTCGCCACAATCGTACCGCGTCCCCTCAAAGCGCAGGCCGTGGAAGGGCATGCGGCCGATCAGGCGGGCCATCGAATCGGTGAGCTGGATCTCCCCGCCCGCCCCTGGCCCCTGGGCGGCGAGCAGGGCGAAGATCTCGGGCTGCAGGATATAGCGACCGATCACGGCCAGATCGGACGGGGCCTTCTCCGGCGCCGGTTTTTCCACCAGGCCGGCGACCTCGACCAGCTTGCCCTTTGCCGCGCCCGGATTCACGATACCATAACGGCTGGTATGCTCGTGTGGCACTTCCATGACGGCGATCATGTTGCCACCCACCTCCCGGTAGACGTCGGCCATCTGCTTCAGGCAAGCCACCTCGCCATGTACCAGGTCGTCGGCCAGCAGCACCGCCACCGCCTCGTCGCCGATCAGGTGGCGGGCGCACCAGACGGCATGGCCGAGGCCCTGCGGCTCCTGCTGGCGCACATAGGCTATGTTGCCGGGCGTCGGCAGCATGTCGCGCAGCAGTTCCAACTCGGTCGTCTTGCCGCGGCGCTCCAGGGTCTGCTCCAGTTCAACTGAATGATCGAAGTGATCTTCCATCGCCGATTTGCCACGGCCGGTCACGAAGATGATTTCCTCGATTCCCGCCGCATAAGCCTCCTCGACCGCATATTGGATGAGCGGTTTGTCGACGACCGTCAGCATCTCCTTCGGCATCGACTTGGTGGCGGGGAGAAAGCGGGTCCCCAGGCCACCGACCGGGAAAATCGCTTTCTTGAGCGGCTTGATCATTCCTTACCTCTTCTGATCTGGTCGTGTCGCAGTGCCGATTTGTGCCATGCCTGACACCTCAGCGGCAAGCCAAGGTGGGCAGGAACGGCATTCATCTGGCGATCGTCACGGAACAAACACCACAGGCGGGCCTTTGTGCCCAATCCCGTGTGACTTCAATCAGAAATGTTCGCTCAAATGCCGGCAAAGGGTCAGCGCCGAGGCCAGCGACCGGCATCAATCGACGACGTCCGGGACCAGATTGAGCGTCGCCAGCAGGTCCCGCACCTCGGCACGTGCCGCCACGTGCGACATGCGCCATTGCACCCCGGCATCCTGCCGCGAGAGGTCGAGCAGGGTGAGACCACGGGGAAACAGCTCGCGGAAGATGACCCGCTCGGTGAAACCGGGTGCCAGGCGAAATCCGATGCGCCTGGAGAGTTGATCGAGGAGCCGGCCGATGTCGCGCTTGTTGCGGGCATCGAGGCTGGAGAGCCGGTTGCGCATCACCACCCAGTCGATCGGCCTGCCGCCGGCCATGGCACGGCGCTTTCGTTGTTCCCAGACGGTCTCGGCATAGATGCTGGGCCGGCGGATCGTGGCGCCCGCGTCCTCGATCCGGCCGAAGAGATCGAGATCGAGGAAGGAATCGTTCAAGGGCGAGATCAGCGTGTCGGCGCGGATATGCGCGGCGCGGGAGAGCGCGTTGTCGCTGCCAGGCGTGTCGATGACGATAAAATCGCAGGCCTGAAGCTGAGCCAGGGCGGCCTCGAGGTTGGCCTCGTCCTCGGCCTTCGCCATCTCGCGGCTATCCGCCTCGCTTTGCCGAATGCCGATATGCGCCGGCATCGCCAAGGGCGTCAGCATGCCGTCCGATGACTTGCGCCGATTCTCGAGATAGCGCGAGAGCGAGCCTTGGCGCGCATCAAGGTCGATCGACCCCACGCGCTTCCCCGCCGCCAGCAGTGCCACGATGAGATGCATCGCCGTGGTCGACTTGCCGGAGCCACCCTTCTCGTTGCCCAATACGATTACATGGGGAACGATGATGTGCGGGCCGGACCTTGCCATCACTCAGCCACGGCGGCTGATGCCGCCGCCGGGCGCACCCACACGGCCGTGTCATGAAACACGGCACCACCATCGGGCTTGCCGGGCTCGTCGCTGACCAGTGCGTTGACGCCGAGCCCACCCGGGAAGTCGGCATTGCCCCACAGGCTCTCGATCACCACGACACCCGGCAACAGGCCATCGAAATATTTGGCATGAAGCTGGATGATTCCAAGCTTGTTGCCGACCTCCACCACGCCGCCATCGACGATTTTGTAACGCGCGCCGTCTTCGGGATGAATCAGGATGGTCGGTCGCTCCTCGCGCTGGCGCGAGGTCGGCGTCAGGGTAAAGGTCGAGTTGAGGAACTGCCGGGCCGGCGCCGTCACCAGCCGCAGGGGATGTTCCGGCGTGGCGGCGTCATTGAGCGGCGCGTAATCGGGAAGCGGCGGCAGGCCGGCGACATCCGGTCCGATCGCCCGCCAGTCCGGCTTGAAGCGAAATTTGCCGCCGGCATGACCGAAACCGTTGAGGAAATGCGTGGTCTCAAAATCCTGCACGCAATCCTGCCAATGTGCGTCGTACATGGTCTGTGCGTCGGTATGGCCCGAGATTCTCAGTGTCTCGTCCATGATTTCCCATTCGGTCATGGAGAATCCCTTGTGACGGCAACCAAGGCGTTTCGCCAGTTCCGAAATGACGTAATGATTGGGCCGCGCTTCGGCAAAGGGCTCCACCACCTTGCGCGTCACCTGAAGATGAGTGTGGCCGCTCGCGCGGTAGATGTCGTCATGCTCCAGGAAGGTCGTAGCCGGCAGCACGATATCGGCCATCGCCGCGGTCTCGGTCATGAACTGCTCATGCACCGCGACGAAGAGATCGTCGCGCCGGAATCCCTCCCGCACCAGGGAGGAGTTCGGGCAGACATTCATCGGGTTGGTGTTCTGGATGATCATCGCCGCGACCGGCGGACCGTCGCCGAGGTCGCGCTTGTCGCCGGTGAGCACGGCGCCGAGGCGCGACTGGTCGAGCTCGCGCACCGAAGGATCGTGGAGATCGAGGCCCATGATGAGCTGGTTGTCGATGTGATAGATGGTGCGGTTGGAGTAATGGGCCCCACCGCCCTTCTCCGCCCAGGCGCCCGTGACGCCCGGCAGGCAGGAGACGGCATGCAGGCCGACGGCACCGTTGCGGGTGCGCGAGAAGCCATAGCCCACACGGATAAAGCTCTTCTTCGTGCGCCCATAGAGGCGCGCAAATTCGCGGATGGCCGCCGCCGGAATGCCGGTGATCGTTTCCGCCCATTCCGGCGGGCGCGCCGCCACATGGCGCTCAAGCTCGTCCGGCACGTCGGTATGCTTGGCGAGATAGGCGCGGTCGGCATATCCCTCGGCAAAGAGCACATGCATCACCGCAACGGCGAGGGCGGCATCGGTGCCGGGACGCAGCATGAGATGGAGATCGGCCGCCTCGGCCGTGCCGGTGCGATAGGGATCGACCACCAGCAGTTTGGCGCCGCGGGATTTCCGCGCCCGGGCGACATGGGTCATGACGTTGACCTGGGTCGCCACTGGATTGCCGCCCCATACCACGATGAGATCGCTCTCCGCCATCTCGCGGCTGTCCACGCCACGCATGACACCCACTCCCGCCTGCCAGCCGGCATCGGCGAGCGTCACGCAGATGGTGCTTTTCATCCGCGAATACTTCTTCTCATGCGTCAGCCGCCAGATGCCGTCGCGCTGCACCAGGCCCATGGTCCCGGCGTAAAAATAGGGATAGACCGCCTCGGTGCCAAAGCGTTGTTCGGCACGGATGAATTGCTCCGCGATCTCGTCCAGCGCCGCGTCCCAGGCCATGGGTTCATAGGCGGCGCGGCCGACGCCTTTCCCGCCCACACGGCGCAAGGGTACATCGAGCCGGTCCGGGTGATGTTGGCGCTCGGCATAGCGCGCGACCTTGGCACAAATGACGCCGGCCGTGTAGCTGTTCGCCTTCGCCCCATGGACGCGGCCGATCCGGCTCGGCGAGAGCAGCTCGACCTCCAGCGCGCAGGTCGAGGGGCAGTCATGGGGACAGGCCGAATGAACGATATCGAAAGGCGTCATGCTTCCATGCCATAGCCGGTCAACGGGGGGCCCGTCTCAATCCGGCCGCAATCTACCCCCTCAAGCACCTTCCGGCAACGTGGAGCGACCGTCTCCGTCGGAGAACAGCCTACTTCCTCTCGCCCATGTCGCCGGGTACGCCATAGGAGGGCGCCGCATCCGGATTGAGGGCGCGGGTGATATAGGCGTCCATCTGCGGCTGAAAGTCCTGCCACAGGCGCTTCAGGGCGCCGATCGGGTTTTCGTCATGCCAGTCGATCCGAAGATCGACCAGCGGCCAGGGTTGTTCATGGACCACGAGCAGGCCCGCCGAATGCACCGGCCCCATTTCACCGCCCGCGACCACGCCGGCTTCGAGGCCGATCAGCAGCCGGTCCGCGAGATGCCCTCTGGCGGCGGCGAAGGCGCGCGCCATGGCGGCGGGGACACCCGGGTTCTGCAGCAGGTTGCCGGCGGCGATGCAGTTCTCGCCCTCGGCCACGTTGTTGGTGCCGAGCGTTTTCGCCCCGGACCAGTGCGCCGTGCGCCCTTGCCCGTCGATCATGGTCACCTGGCGATGCTGGGCGTGGGGGGCTTGTGCCATCAAGGCCTTCATCGCCTCGGGTGCCGGAACACCGCGCGCCAGCAGATCGAGCCCCTGATTGCCAAGACGCGGGTCGGTGACGTTCTGGGTGGCAATCGCCCCCACGCCGGCGCGCGCCCAGGGACAGCGCGAAGCAACCGCGATCGACGAGGTCGTGATGGCGACACCGAACATACCTGTTTCGGCACATCTGCCGACGAGCGAGAACGTCATGGCGGCCCTACCCCTATTTGGTTCTGCGGGCCGCCTTCCTCTTCTTGGCCGCCGCCTTGGCGCGGTCCGCCTTGTCGGCGGTATCCTTCCATTGCAGGGCTGCCGGCGGCTCCGGCAGGTTCTTCATACGGGATTCCGGGATGACGGCATAGACGTCGATTTCCATCACCCATTCCGGACGGGCGAGACCCTGGACGACGAGTCCGGTCGACACTGGATAGACGCCCTTGAGATGCTTGCCGACCACCCGGTAGACGTCCTCGCGGTAGCGCGGGTCGGTGATGTAGATGACAATCTTGCAGATATCGGCGAGCTTGCCGCCCTGCTCTTCCAGCAACTGCCTGACGTTGCGCATGGCCTGTTCGGATTGGGCCGCGGCGTCGCCCACCCCTACCATCGACCCGTCCAGCGCCTGGCCGACCTGGCCGCGCAGGAAGATCTGGTTGCCGGCACGGACCGACATGGAGAGATCGTTGTCGAGCGTCTGCTCGGGATAGGTTTTCTTGGTGTTGAATTTGCGCAAGCGCAGATGGCTGTAGGTCATCGGTTCACTTCTTCTTCCATTGATCCATGACGCGGTCCGACAGGCCGGCGCAATCCTTGACATAGGAGAGCGCATCCGACATGTCAAAATTCATGTAGATGTGATTGAGGTGGGCATAGGGCGGTGATTGCGCAAAGAGCTCGAAGGTCACCATATGCCCGGCCCGGTCGGAGTTGAGAAGGTCGCGGGCGAAGGCCAGCAGCTTGCGGCGGTCCTCGGCCTGCCAGAACTCATTGACCGAATAGTATTTCTGCATCCATTCCCTGATCTCCGGATGCTCGAAAGTGGCCTTGTCCGGGGTGACGCAGATCTGGCCGCCGCAGAGCTCGCGGGCGAGCTGCATCATCGCCGGCAGTTGGTTGATGGCGGCATAGCGGCCGGTATAGAGCAGGGACGGGTTCGGCATCAACAGGCCGCCCGGGCTCTTCTGCGCCATGGTGATGGACGCGATGAGATGCGCGTTGATGCTCTCGCGGTACTGCATGAGAAGAGCGAGCTTCTCGCGCACCGCCTGCTGCGCGTCGAGTCCGGTCTGCTTGGCGTTGAAGGCAGCGGCCCCCAACATCAGATCGGCGATGTAAAGCAGCCGCAGGGTGAAGGGATAGGCGCTGTAGCGGTGCAGTGTGCCCCTGATGAACGCCGCCGCCCTGGTATGGCGGTAGAACAGCACATTCTCCCATGGGATCAGCACGTCGTCGAAGACCAGCAGCGTGTCGACCTCATCGCAGCGGTTGGAGAGCGGATAATCTTCCGCCGAAGCGCGGCCTGTGAAGCCGGTGCGGCAAATGTGCTTTAGGCCCGGCGAGCCCATGTCGCAGATGAAGCCGAGGGCATAGTCGCTGAGCTTGTCGTCACCCCAATTGGCGATGGTCGGCTTGACAAATGCCTGGTTGGCATAGGCCGCCGCGGTCTCATACTTGGCGCCGCGCACGATGATGCCCTTGTCGGTCTCCTTGACCAGATGCAGGAGCATGTCCGGGTCCTGATCCTGCGGGCGCTTGGAGCGGTCGCCCTTGGGATCTGTGTTGGCTGAAACGTGGAAGGTGTCGGATTCCAGCACATGCTGGATGTGATGGGTGATGTTCCTGGAGAATTGCGGGTCGACCTCGTTGAGGATGTCGCGCCCGTCATAGAGCGACCACATCTCGCCCACGGTCTCGTCGCCAACACGGACTGCATAGCCCTTGATCTCGCGCATCACCGCATTGATGGAGCGGCGCTTGGCGTGCCAGTCCTCCTCGGTGTGGGGCAGCTTGTAGCCGATACAGTTTTCCTGCCTGGTCGCGGAATCGCGATAGGACATGGTCTCCTTGTACCTCGCCTCATGCGCCATGTCGTAGATGCGGGCGCGGATATCGACGATCGGCTTGAAGGCGGCATGGGTGGTGACATCCTTCACCCGCTCGCCATTGATCCAGACCTGTCGGCCGTCCTTGAGACTGTCCCGATATTGCGCGCCCGTCCGCAGCATTGCCCGTTCCCCACGATGGTCATGTCAGGGTTATTGTCATGATCATCTTGACTTGGGGCGCGGGAACAGGAAATTCTTTTTATCTTGGGAATTGGATTGGATTGGCTGATGCCATTCACCCTGAAGCAGTTGCGCTATTTCGTGGCGACGGCGGAGACCGGCTCGGTTACCCTGGCGGCGCAGCGGGTCAATATCTCGCAGCCTTCGGTTTCTGCCGCGATCGCGGAACTGGAAGCCCGCTTCGGCGCCGATCTGTTCGTCCGCCACCACGCCCAAGGCCTCAGTCTCACGCCCGCCGGAAGGGAATTGCTGACCGACGCCAAGAGCCTGCTCGATCACGCCGACGACGTGCGCATGGGCGCGATGGGCCTCGGTCAGGACCTCGCCGGCGACCTCCATATCGGCTGTTTCCAGACCGTGGCACCGCTGATCTTGCCCCGGCTGATGGGGATCCTGGCCGGGGAACATCCGGAAATCAGCGTGAAACTCCATGAGCACAACGTCCAGGGCGTGCTCGACGGCCTGCGAACTGGCGAATTCGAATGCGCCCTCACCTATGACCTGGGGCTCGACGACGATATCGAGTTCGATACCCTGACGGAGGTGCCCCTGCACTGCATCCTGGCCAAGGGGCATCCGCTGGCCAAACAAAAGGCCGTCGCGATCGCCGATCTTGTTGCCTATCCGATGGTGTTGCTGGCGCTTCCCCACAGCCGCGACTATTTCCTGTCCATCATCTACGGGCTCGGCTTGCAGCCACGGGTCGCCCATGAGACGCCGAGTTTCGAGATGGTGCGCGGCCTCATTGCCCATTCCGACGCCTTCTCGATCATGCATTCCCGGCCGCTCAGCGAGTGGTCGCTGGACGGCCGGCGGCTGGTCTTCCTGCCGGTGAAGGAAAAGCTGCGCCCGACTCGCCTGGGCCTCGCGCGCCTCAGGAAGCTGCGGCCGACCAAGCGCGCGCAGGCCTTTGCTGCGCTGTGTCATAGGCATTTTGCAGGCGCGAAATGAAACAGTCGCCCTGACACACATACAACTGATTGCAACTTTTTTTGTGGTTTCGAACGTTAATCACTTGTTAAGAAACTGCAATTCGGGCCAACATCAGCGGCAGCGGCCGACGGCGCAGCAATCCTGACCAATCGATCCGACTTGTTTCGAGAGGCGGTTACAGCGTAGTCATGGCTCGCGTCTTGGCCGGCCAGGATTCCCACCCAAGGGAACCGGCCCCGAGGCGCAGGCGGGTTGAGGCAACGTTCTTAGGGGAACTCCCATGTGTGGAAAATGCGCGGCCTGATCACAGGCTACGTGCGGTTCACTGACCGCATTTCGGATTTAGTCGGCTATTTCGCAGCCGGCCTGATCTTCTTCATGGGCGCAACACTCATGTTCGATGCGTTCACCCGCAACATCATCAACATGCCGGTGCATTGGGCGGTCGAACTGACCCAGTTCACGCTTGCCGCCTACTACTTCATGGGCGGTGCCTTCACGCTCAAGAATAACGAGCATGTCCGGATGGACCTGATCTACGGATCGCTTTCCGAGCGCGGGAAGGCAAAGATCGATCTCGCGACCTCCGTTTGCCTGATCTTCTATCTCGTGGTCACGCTGATCGGCGGTATCTCGAGTCTGCAATACGCGATCGAAACCGACGAGAAACGCTTCTCGATCTGGAACCCGTCGGTGATCCCGATCAAGGCCCTGTTGGTGGTTTGCCTCGTGCTGATGCTGATGCAGGCGGTCTCCCTGGTCTTCAAACACATTGCAAGGATCCGCGGGGAGCAGCTGTCATGACCTACGAGATGATCGCTCTGGTCATGTTCGGCTCGATGATTTTCCTGCTGGTGACCGGGCAGCGGGTCTTCGCCGCGATCGGTTTCGTCGCCATGACGTCGGCGCTGCTGCTTTACGGCGATGGCGCGATCGAGCTATCCTTCAACCAGGTCTTCAAGCTGTTCAACTGGTACGCCCTGCTGACGCTGCCCATGTTCATCTATATGGGCTATATCCTGGCGGAATCCGGCATCGCCGAAGACCTCTACAAGATGCTGCACGTCTGGTTCGGACGGGTCAGCGGCGGCCTGGCCATCGGCACCATCCTGCTGATGGTGATCATCTCGGCGATGAACGGCCTCTCGGTCGCCGGCATGGCGATCGGCGCCACGATCGCTCTCCCCGAGATGCTGCGGCGCGGCTACGACAAGATCCTGATCTCCGGCGTCGTGCAGGGCGGGTCGTCGCTGGGCATTCTCATTCCGCCATCGGTGGTGATGGTGCTCTATGGCATGATCGCACGCCAGCCGGTGTCGAAACTGTGGTTCGCGGGCCTTGTGCCGGGCCTCATCATGGCGACCCTGTTCGTCATCTATGTGATGGTCCGGGCACGCATGAATCCCGCTCTGGCACCGACCGTGCCCGAGGAAGAGCTGAAAATGCCATTGCGGGAGAAGCTGGCGCTGGCGCGCGCCGGCATCATTCCCTTCGCCATTTTCTTCTTCATGACGGGTCTGTTCGTCTTCGGCGTCACCAGCCTGGTGGAAAGCTCGGCCGTGGGCGCCACCTGCGCCACCCTGGCAGCGGTCCTGAAGGGCCGCTTTACCTGGCGCCTCATCCGCGAGACCTCGGTCAAGACGCTGAATGTCTCCTGCATGTTCATGTGGCTGATCCTGGCGGCGCTCGCCTTCGGCACGGTGTTCGACGGCCTGGGCGCGGGCAAGGCACTGGAATACCTTTTTCTCGACAAACTCGCCCTCGATCCCTGGATGGTAGTCGTCGCCATGATGATAAGCTTCATCGTCATGGGCATGTTCCTGGACGACACGGCGATGCTGGTGATCGTGGCGCCGCTCTACATCCCGCTGGTGAAGGTGCTGGATCTTGGCTTCGACAACCAGCTGATCTGGTTCGGCGTTCTCTACACAATCACCTGCCAGATCGCCTATATCACGCCACCCTTCGGCTACAATCTGTTCCTGATGCGCTCGCTGGCGCCGAAGGAAATAACCCTGGTGGACATCTACCGATCGATCTGGCCGTTTGCGCTGATCATGGCAATAACCATTGCCCTGGTGCTGGCATTCCCGCAGATTGCACTATGGCTGCCGGAGCATATGTCGGTGAAAGGTTAATACCGATCCAAACGGGGCATCTGCCCTATAACAACCGCAGGAGGTCTTGATGACTGAAGAGACGAAATCCAAAAGCCCGTCGGAAAAAATCCTGTCGACCCGGCGTGACATGCTGCGCAAGGCGAGCCTGGGAGCGGGCGCCCTCGCCGCTGCGTCGACCCTGGGTGCGCCTCGGGTCATCGCGCAGACCGGCCCGATCAAGTGGCGTCTGCAGACCTATTCCGGCGCGCCCCTCGGCGCCCATGTGATCAAGCCGCAGATCGAGGCCTTCAACAAGGCTGCCAACGGCGAAATGGAGATCGAACTCTACTACGCCGATCAGCTGGTGCCGACCGCCGATCTGTTCCGCGCCCTGCAGAGCGGCACCTTGGACGCCGTGCAGTCCGACGAGGCGACCATGGCCTCGCCGGTCGATATCTCCGTGTTCGGCGGCTACTTCCCCTTCGCCACCCGCTACAGCCTCGACGTGCCGGCCCTGTTCAACTACTACGGCCTCAACGAGATCTGGGCGGAAGCCTACTCCGAGGTCGAGAACGTAACCTGGCTCTCCACCGGCGCCTGGGATCCGCTGCACATCTTTACCGTCAACAAGCCGATCCGGAGCTTGGCTGACATGAATGGCCTGCGCGTCTTCGGCGTGCCGACGGCGGGAAAATTCCTGTCCAAGTACGGCCTTGTCCCGGTGACCATCCCCTGGGACAACGTCGAAGTCGCCATGCAGACCGGCGAGCTCGACGGCGTCGCCTGGTGCGGCTTCACCGAGGCTTATGAGGTGGGTTGGGCCGACGTTTGCAAATACGCGCTCAGCAACTCGGTCACCGGTGCCTGGTTCGGCAGCTATTTCGCCAACACGCCGAGCTGGAACAAGGTGCCGCCGCACCTGCAGGAGCTGTTCCGCATCTCCATCGACCAGTCGCATTATTACCGCGACGTTTGGTACTGGGGTGGCGAAGCCAAGCTCCGCGTCGAGGGAGAAAAGATGGAACTGACTTCCCTGCCGGAAGAAGAGTGGAACCAGGTTGTCAAGGATTCCGCCGGCTTCTGGGACGAAGTGGCAAGCTCCAGCCCGCGCGCCGGGAAGGTCGTCGAGATCTTCAAGAAGTATGCGGCAAACATGGAGAAGGCGGGTTATCCGTACCGCTGATTTCGAATGATACCGGCTGCCGCCCGCGGGCGGCAGCCGATCTTCGGACTTGACGTTTCAGGGGCGCAAACACAGACTTTGCGCACCAATCTCCGATCGTGGGAGAGACCGTGACGGCGCCGGACTTGTGGCGTGATCGCGGCGCCGAAGGAGCAACCGCCCCCGGAAACTCTCAGGCAAAAGGACCCGGTCGGAACCAATATCTCTGGAAAGCAGGCGGCGGACGTCGTCGCCTCACCGACGGAGCGAACCGGTTCTCACCTGCCCCACCGGGCGGCCACCGGGAAATCTCTCAGGTTCAAGGACAGAGGGGGGCGGGCCGGTACCGCCGGCCGATGCAACCCGACGTCGGAGAGATACCGATACCAGCGCCAGACCTCCCGTCCTGCAATCGCGGGCGGCGGTCATCCGGGCGCCACCCATCGCCAAGCAGCCGAGATCAGCAATTCATTGCCGGGCAACCCGTCACGGGTCTAACGTCCGTCGCATGACAACAGGGGGTTCAGAATGCCGTTGAAACCGGAACAGGTCAAAACCGCCGCCCAGGCGAAGAAAATCGTCGAAGAGCGTGGCTTGACCCATGTCAAAGTCGGCATCTTTGATGGCGACGCCATCTTGCGCGGCAAGTACATGTCGAAGGCCAAGTTCTTTTCCGCCCTCGATGGCGGCTTCGGCATGTGCGACGTGGTACTGGGATGGGACAGCCACGATCAGTTGTTCGACAACGTGAAGTACACGGGCTGGCACACCGCCTATCCCGATGCCTGGGCGCGGATCGTGCCGGATACCTGCCGCGAACTCCCCATGGAGGACAACAGCCTTTTCTTCATCGGCGAGTTCGTCAACCAGGCAGAGGAGATCTGCCCGCGCGGCAATCTGCGCCGAGTACTCGACCGCGCCGCTAAGATGGGCTTCGACGCCTACTCCGCGCTCGAGTTTGAGTTTTTCATGTTCGACGAAACGCCAGAGAGCGTGCGCGAGAAGGACTACAAAAACCTGACGCCAATGTCGCCGGGCTGGTTCGGCTATTCGGTGATCCGCAATTCCGTCTGGGCGGAGCTCTACCGCGACATCCTCGACATGTGCGAGAAAATGCGCATGCCGATCGAGGGCCTGCATACCGAAACCGGACCCGGCGTACTGGAGGCTGCCATCACCGTTGACAAGGCGCTGGAAGCCGCCGACCGTGCCGCCCTGTTCAAGACCTTTATGAAAGTCCTTGCGCAGCGCCGCGGCCTGATGGCGACCTTCATGGCGAAATGGTCCAACGACTGGCCGGGACAGTCCGGCCACATCCATGTCTCGCTGAAGGGCAAGGATGGCAAATCGGTCTTCTTCGACCCGAAGAAGGAACACCGGATGTCGGACCGCATGCGCTGGTTCGTCGGCGGGCAGCAGGCCCTGATGCCGGAACTGCTTGCCATGGTGTCGCCCACGGTCAATTCCTACTCGCGCCTCATTCCCGGCTACTGGGCGCCGACCAACGCCACCTGGGGTGTGGAAAATCGCACCTGCGCGCTGCGTGTCATTCCCGGCTCCGAGAAATCGCAGCGGGTCGAATACCGGATAGCCGCCGCAGACTGCAATCCCTATACCGCGCTGGCCGCAGCCCTTGGTTCGGGTCTCTACGGGATCGAGCACAAGATCGAGCCCACGGCCGCCATCGTCGGCAATTCCTACGAGATCAAGCATCCGGCCAAGCTGGATCTGCCGCCGACACTGTGGGACGCGGCGCAACGGCTGAAGAAATCCAAGGCGGCGCGCGATCTCTTCGGCGATGCCTTCGTCGAGCATCACGCCGCCACCCGCGAGTGGGAAGAGCGCGAGTTCCGCAAGGCGATCACAGATTGGGAACTCAAGCGCTATTTCGAGATCATCTGAGCAAAGTCAAAGAGGCACGCCATGTCCGCCGTCCAGAAAACCATCTCGCCGATCGACAACTCCGTCTATGTCGAGCGGCCCTATGCCACCCCGGCGGAGATCGCCGCCACCTTGAAGACCGCCGCTGCGGCACAGAAGGAATGGCGCAAGGTTTCCGTCGCCGAGCGCGCGAAGATTCTCACCCGCGCCGTCGACGAATTCCTCAAGGGCAAGGACAAGCACGCCGAGGAGATCACCCGCCAGATGGGGCGTCCGATCTCGCAGAGCCCGTTCGAAATGCGCGGCTTCGAGGAACGTGCCCGCTTCATGATCAGCCTCGCGCCCGAGGCCCTGGCCGATGTCGAATACACCGACAAGCCGGGCTTCATCCGCGTGCTGCATCGCGAACCCCTGGGTGTCGTGTTCATCGTGGCACCCTGGAACTATCCCTATCTCACCTCGGTCAACGGCGTCATTCCGGCGCTGATGGCGGGAAATGCCGTGGTGCTGAAGCACTCGGCCCAGACACCTCTCTGTGCCGAGGATTTCCAGCAGGCCTTCGATGCCGCCGGCTTGCCCAAGGGCCTGTTCCAGCATCTTGTGCTCACCCATGACGACACCGCCAAGGTGATCGCTGCTCCAGAAGTCGCCTATTGCAACTTTACCGGATCGGTGGCCGGCGGTCATGCCGTGCAGCAGGCGGCGCTGGGCAAGTTCATGGGGCTCGGCCTCGAACTCGGCGGCAAGGACCCCGCCTATGTCCGCGCCGATGCCAATCTTGAGCATGCTGTCGAGAACCTCGTCGATGGCGCCATGTTCAATTCCGGCCAGTGCTGCTGTGCTATCGAGCGCATCTATGTGCACGAAAGCCTCTACGACAAGTTCGTCGACGGCTTCGTGGATCTGACCAGGAAGTACAAGCTCGGCAATCCGCTGGATTCAGCGACCAATCTCGGCCCGATGGTGCGCACCTCGGCGGCGGAGTTCGTGCGCGGCCAGATCGCCGATGCGATCAAGCACGGTGCCAAGTCACTGGTCGATCCGGCCCTCTTCCCGGCCAACAAGCCGGGAACCCCCTATCTCGCCCCCCATGTGCTGGTGAATGTCGATCATTCGATGTCGGTCATGTCTGAGGAGAGTTTCGGCCCGGTCATCGGCATCATGAAGGTGAAAGGCGACGACGACGCCGTGAAACTGATGAACGACAGCAAGTACGGCCTCACGGCCGCCTTATGGACGTCGGATCCGAAGGCGGCGCGTGCGATCGGGGATCAGCTTGAAACCGGCACGGTCTACATGAACCGCTGCGACTATCTCGATCCGGCTTTGGCCTGGGTCGGGGTCAAGGACTCAGGACGCGGTGCCACCCTGTCACGTGTCGGCTACGAAATGCTGACCCGACCGAAATCCTTCCACTTCCGGACGCAGATCTGAAAACGGATGAAGGGGGCGATGCCCCCTCACTGTTTTAGCCACCATTCCGCCAGCAGGGAGCCGGTGGCACCCTTCACCTCCGCCTGATGATGGCCGGGCAGGCCCGGCTGGGCCGCGAAGCGCTCCGGCAGATCGGCGCTGGCGAGGAACGGCACGTCGAGCACAATGGCGCCGCGCATGGAACTCGTCGCCGGAATGCGCACCGGCGCCGGTTCGACGACGATGTAGGATGCCGTCTCGGCGAGCAGATCCACTTCCATCGTCAGCCCGGGCCAACCCGCCATGATAGGCGCACTGCCATTGGCGGTGGTTGTGTCGGTATAGGCCCCGTCCCCGCCCTCGCCGCCGGGATCGCTCTCGACATAGGTATCGTTGACGGTAACCGTGCCTTCGCAGTTTTCCGCCTGCCAGATCTGGTAACGCACCGGCCCGAGATCCGGCTGCAAATTCTGCATCGCCGCCTGGGCCTCCGGCATGTTCTCGGCCATTGCCTGGATCTCGGCGCTCTGCGACATCTTCATGACCAGCGCCATGATGCAGGCTTCGTCATCGCCGCATTGTTCGGCCGCCGCTTCCATTTCCGCCATCATGTCCTCGCTCGGGCCATACTGCTGGCCGAAAGCCTCGGCATTCGCCGCCGCCTGATTCGCAGCCGCTTCCTGCTCGGCGGTGGGGCCGTCGCGCCCGATCTGGCTGGCAGGTCCCGCTCGCATCAGGCATTCGGCATTGAGGATGCGCTCGATCGTGGCACTCGCAAAGTCGGAGCGTGACTGGTCGCGCACGGTCATCCTGATGGCGATGGTGGCCGCCGTTCCCTCCGGCGATGGCTCAAGGGCCAAGGCGGGGACGATACAAAGTGGCAGACCAAGTACCGTCAAAGCGGCCAAAGCATCGCGGCGCATCGTTCGTCCTTCCTTCAACTCTGTTTTTTCATCTTACTCGGCTCATTCACTCCGCCTCAAGATTGACGGGCAGGCCAGAGCGTGCGCGGCATCACATTGGATGGAGTTCCCCAATTCCGCCACAATCAGGACGCGTTTCTGCCCAGCTTCGCTGCAACTATCGGACTGCTGGTGAAATTCCTGACAGGGGTCTTCCATGCCAAAATATCTGGTTCTTAGCGGTTCGATTCTCGCTCTTGCCGCAGCAACGCTTGTCGCCTGCAACGGGCAGAATGAACCAATGGGATTGACTGCCAGTACATCGCAGGAGTCGGCGACGGCCGATGCCGGCGGAATTGCCTCCTCTTCCGCCCTGGCAGGCGGTCCCCAAATCGGCCTCCAGCCTGCCTACCCGGTTCATCAGTCGCTGGAGGCCTACCAGGCTTTCGAAGACAGTGATGTGAAGCGCGTCGCCGAGGCGCCTGTCTCGACCTTTGCGATCGACGTCGACAGCGGCTCCTATGCCAACATTCGCCGCTTCCTGATGAATGGACAGAAGCCGCCACAGCATGCGGTGCGTGTCGAGGAAATGCTGAACTATTTTACCTATGATTACCGCGGCCCGACCGATTCCGCGCAGCCGTTCCTGGCCAGCAGCGACATCATGACGACACCCTGGAATGCCAATACCATGTTGCTGCGGGTGGGTATCAAGGGCTATGCCCCGGTGATGGACGATCGGCCGCCGGCCAACCTCGTCTTCCTGATAGATGTCTCCGGCTCGATGCAGGATACGGACAAGCTGCCACTTCTCAAATCCAGCATGAAGCTGCTGGTCGACGAATTGGGCGACGACGACAAAATCACCATCGTTACCTATGCCGGCAATGCCGGGCTGGTCCTGGCGCCCACCTCGGCCGGAGAAAAGGCCAGGATCAAGACGGCGATCGACGGGCTCGATGCCGGCGGCAGCACGGCCGGCGGCGAAGGCATCCAACTGGCCTATGCCAAGGCGCGCGAGGCGCTGATCGAGGGCGGCATCAATCGCATCTTGCTGGCCACCGACGGTGACTTCAATGTCGGCGTCACCGATATCGGCCAGTTGAAGGAGATGATCGAGGAAGCGCGGAAATCCGGCATCGCCCTGAGCACGCTCGGTTTCGGGGAAGGGAATTACAACGATGCCTTGATGGAGCAGATCGCCGATATCGGCAACGGCAATTACGGCTATGTCGATTCGCTCAAGGAGGCCAAGCGCCTGCTGGTCGACAGCCTGGGCGGAACCATGATGACCATCGCCAAGGACGTAAAGATCCAGATCGAGTTCAATCCGGCGGTGATCGCCGAGTACCGTCTGATCGGCTATGAGAATCGCGCCCTCAACCGCGAGGACTTCAACAACGACGCCAAGGATGCCGGCGAGATCGGCGCCGGCCACACAGTGACGGCGCTCTACGAAATCGCGTTGGTGGGTTCGAAAGGCCTCAGCGTCGACCCCCTGCGCTACCAGGTGGAACCCGACCAGACCGGTGAAGGCGAGCCGATCCGCGCCGAGGAGTTCGCGCTGCTGCGGCTGCGCTACAAGGCACCGGACGGCGACGTTTCAAAGCTGATCGAGACGCCGCTGCCGAGCGCCTGGCTGAAACAGGAGCGCGATCCCTCGGCGGATGACAAATTCGCCGCCGCGGTCGCCGCCTTCGGCCAGTATCTCCGCGGCGGTGAGCGGCTCGGCCAGTTCGACCTCGACCAGATCGCCGCCCTCGCCCGCGCCGGACGTGGAGCCGACGAAGACGGCTACCGCGCCGAGTTCATCGATCTCGTCGAACTCGCCGACGGTGTCAGCCGGTAATGTAGGTCCTTGGCGAAAATGGCACAGTGCCCATATGATACCGTCGGTGCAACCAGGGATGGCAGGGACAGATGCGGGGCGGAAGCTGGCTGGTTTGGGCGCTGTTCGTCATCGGCGGCATCGCGATCGTATCGCTCCTGGGCAGCCAGATAGGCGGCGCGCTGGATAGCGATCATACGCGCATGCGGCTGATCTATCTGATCTGCCTGCTGGTCGTGTTCGGCGGCGGCTTTGTGGTGCGCCTGCGCTACGACACCAGCCGCACGATCGGCCAGATGGCGATCTGGGTGGCGATCTTCGCCGGGCTCATCCTGCTCTATTCCTTCCGCGGCGAGTTCGGGATGCTGGGTGCGCGGCTCAGCGGCGAATTGATGCCCCTTGACGGCCGCGTCGAAGGCCCCCGCAGCGTCAGTTTTCCCATGGCCGAGAACGGTCATTTCCAGGTGCGCGCCGCGGTCGACGGCGTGCCGCTGGACTTCACCATCGATACCGGCGCCACCGACATCGTCCTCTCGCCGCAGGCGGCGGAGCGCCTGGGGTTCGACCTTGACCACCTTCAGTTTACGAAATTCGCCGAGACTGCCAACGGCATGGTGCGCGGAGCGCCGATCGAGATCGCGGAGTTTTCCCTGGGCCCGATCGTGATGCATAACCTGCCGGCAACCGTGAACGAGGCGCCTATGTCGGATTCGCTCCTCGGCATGGAATTTCTGCGCCGCCTCAACTCGTGGCGAGTCGAGAACGCGCGGCTGACGCTGGAGCAGTAGCTATCGCTGCAACACCTCGCGGCAGCGGGCCTCACGCGCCTGCCAGCCACGGCGCTGCAGTTCCGGTTCCAGGTGGTCCGCTTCCGGATAACCGAGGCAAAGATAAGCGACGAAGCGCCAGCCGGACGGCACGTCGAGGCTGGCTGTTGCCGCCGCCGGATCGATGATCGAGACCCAGCCGAGCCCCAGGCCCTGGACTCGTGCCGCCAGCCAGAGGGTATGAATGGCCAGTACGGCCGAGTAGCGCAGGGTCTCGGGCATGGTCATGCGGCCGAGACCGGCCCCCTGATCCGTGGCCTCGTCGCAGAACACCGCAAAGTGACGCGGCGCCTGGCGCAGGCCCGCCAGTTTCAGCTGCGCGTAGAGCTGAGCCTTCTCGCCCTCGTAATTGGACAGCGCCGCTGCGTTGGCCGCTTCGAAATTGGCGATGATCGCGGCCCGGCGCGCGGGGTCGTCGACACTGACGAACCGCCAGGGCTGCGCATTGCCGACCGACGGCGCCAGGGTGGTGAGGTCCAGCAGATGCTCGACCAATTCAGCCGCCACCGGATCGGGTCGAAAATGGCGGACGTCGCGCCGCCAGGCCAGCAGCGTCTCGAAATCCCGCGCGAAGGCCTGGTCGAATTCGGGCTGGTTCATGCCGCCCTTCTAGGCTGCTTCGGCGGGCTGGTCCACCAGGGCGACGATGCCGGCCATGATCGCGTTGAGGTCATAGTCCTTGGGGGTATAGACCCGGGCCACGCCAAATTCCTGCAGGCGCCTGGCATCCTCCGGCGGGATGATGCCGCCCACCACGACCGGCACGTCGGTGAGGCCCGCCTGACGCATCCGCTCCATCACCTCGCCCACCAAGGCGATATGGGAGCCGGATAGGATCGAGAGGCCGACCACATGCACCCCCTCCTCCAGTGCCGCGTTGACGATCTGCGCCGGGGTGAGGCGGATGCCTTCATAGACCACTTCCATGCCGGCATCGCGGGCGCGCACCGCGATCTGCTCGGCGCCGTTGGAATGGCCGTCGAGGCCCGGCTTGCCGACCAGGATCTTGAGGCGGCGCCCCAGCCGCTTGGATGCAAGATCGACCTGGTTGCGCACCGCTTCGATGGCCGTGCTGCTCTGCTCAATGCTGGCGCGCGCGACACCCGTGGGGGCGCGGAACTCGCCGAACACCCGGCGCAGGGTCTCGCCCCATTCGCCGGTGGTACAGCCGGCATGGGCGCAGGCAATGGAGGCTTCCATGATGTTGGCACCGGACCGGGCATCCGCTTCCAGGCGCTTCAGCGCGGCAGCGGCGGCGGCCCCATCGCGCGCCGCGCGCCAGGCCTTCAGGGCGGCCACCTGCTCGGTCTCCGCCTGGTCGTCGATGGCGAGGAACCCGCCATCCCCACCCGCCAGCAGTGGCGACGGTGCGGTCTCGGTGTATTTGTTGACGCCGACCACGATCTGCTCGCCGCTTTCGATGGCGGCGAAGCGGCGCGCATTGGATTCCACCAGACGCTGCTTCATGTAGCTGGATTCCACCGCCGCGACGGCGCCGCCCATTTCGCCGATACGCGCAAGTTCCGCTCGCGCCTCCGCCTTCAATTCCTCGACCTTGCGGGTGATCTCGGTGGAGCCGTCGAAGATGTCGCCGAATTCGAGGAGGTCGGTCTCATAGGCCACGATCTGCTGCAGCCGCAGCGACCATTGCTGGTCCCACGGGCGCGGCAGGCCCAGGGCCTCGTTCCAGGCCGGCAATTGCACGGCGCGGGCGCGCGCATTCCTGGAGAGGGTCACCGCCAGCATCTCGAGCAGGATGCGATAGACGTTGTTCTCCGGCTGCTGCTCGGTGAGGCCGAGGCTGTTCACCTGCACGCCGTAGCGAAAGCGCCGCAATTTGGGATCCGTGACCCCGTAGCGCTCCCGGGCAATCTCGTCCCAAAGCTCGGTAAAGGCGCGCATCTTGCAAATCTCGGTGATGAAGCGCAGTCCCGCATTGACGAAGAAGCTGATGCGTCCGACCACCTGGGGGAAGTCGGCCTCCGGCACCTGGCCGCTGGCCTTCACATGATCGAGCACGGCGACCGCCGTCGCCAGGGCATAGGCCAGTTCCTGCACCGGCGTCGCCCCGGCTTCCTGCAGGTGATAGGAACAGACATTGGTGGGGTTCCACTTCGGCACCTCGCGATAGGTGAAGCTGATCACGTCGGTGATCAACTTGAGCGAAGGCTCCGGCGGGAAGATATAGGTCCCGCGCGAGAG
>JAEUKV010000064.1 GCA_016794165.1 Rhodospirillaceae bacterium | reverse complement strand
TGAGATTGTCCTGCGGCGGCTCGATCCCGTCGATGAACTCGAAGAGGACGCATTGCCGGGGCGTGCCGAGGATCGGATGCGTGACCGACTGGATATCCTCGCCGTCCCTGCCGGGAATGGCCTGGGGTGTCTGGACGCCGCCTTCCGCCTGCAATGCCCGCATCCAGGCAAGCTCCGAGCGGATGCCGTTGATCGTGTGATAGCCCTCGCGATGCACCCTAAGAATGACAGGGCGCGCCGCCCCTTTCGGCATCACCCGATAGGTCCAGTTTTCGGAATGGTTGATCAGGGTGAGGTCGGCACCCTCCAGGCCCCAGCGCGGCAGGGATGCTGCCGCCAGTTCATCGATCGCCCGCAACAATCTTTCCGTCGTGAGCACCGTGCTCATGCGTAACCTCTCGCTCCCAGATGACGAATCAGGCTTCTGGCCCGGATCCCTGCCTAACGGCGGCCCGGTGGCTCCGCTGACCTGCGGACGGCATGTTTCCATCTATCCGGGAGGTTAGACCTCCAGCCCCGCCGCCGCTTGACCCGTGGGGGGACGATCTTGACAGCTGTTCGCGCCCACCCGTCCCGGTTCCCCTTGATGCCCCGGTTCCCCTTGATGCCCCGGTTCCCCTTGATGCCCCGGTTCCCCTTGATGCCTGGGTGACGGACATGCCATCATTCCTGCTTATCCACAGATTGGTCGGGACGTTGACAATGACATCCGCTCTGCTGGAACCGAACAACCCTGCCCCGCGCGACGGCGCGCCCATCGTGCTGGCGGCGGCGGCGACGGGCCTCGTGGATTTCATCGAGGCGCAGGGCGGCGACGTCGATTCCATCTTCGGCAATTCCGGCATCGCCCCGGACATGGCAGGGGCACCCACCCTCAAGGTCAAGCTCTCTTCCTATTGCCGCCTGTTCGAGGAGGCTTCACGGCAGATCCGCGCCGGCCATTTCGGTGCCGGCAATTTCGGCCTCTGGTTCGGCCAGCAGTTCCAGCCTCGAGATCTCGGCATGTGGGGCTATGCCGCGGTTTCGGCGCCGACGCTGGGCTCGGCCCTCGACAATCTGGTGCGCCTCTTCCATTACCACCAGGAATCCTCCTGGATGCGCCTCGCCAAGGGCGCCGACGGCATGATGCGCCTCGAATACCAGATCTATTCCTCGGAGATCGTCGAGCGGCGGCAGGATGCCGAGCTGTCGCTCGGCATGTTCGCCAATGTGATGCGTGATTGCGCCGGCCCGAAATGGTCGCCGGTGGAGGTGCATTTCGAGCATCCGCGACCCGAATTCTGGAAGGAACACGAGGCCGCCTTCGACGCCCCGGTCTATTTCAGCCAGCCCACCAACGCCCTGCTGTTCCGCCCGGAACTGCTCGATCGGCCGATGCCGGGCTCTGACCTGCAGCTGATGACCATGATGCAGACCTGCCTCGAATCCCTCGGCTCCCACCGCAGCGGCGACGAAGGCCTGGTCGACCGGGTGAAGACCGCGATCCGCGTCAACCTGCCCGCCGGCTATCCCAGTCTCGACAATATCGCCCATGAACTGCGCGTGGCGCCGGCCAGCATCCAGCGGGAACTCTCGGAACAGGGCCTCACCTACAAGGACGCGGTGGAACTCACCCGCCAGAGCCTCGCCCGCATGTATCTCGACCAGCGCCAGCTGCCCTTGACCGAGATCGCCTTGCTGCTCGGCTATTCCGAGCTCTCCGCCTTCACCCGCGCCTTCACCCGCTGGACCGGCATCTCCCCCCGCGCCTATCGCAAGCAGGGGCATTGACCCTTTTACATCTGGGCGAGCGCATCCGGTGATTCAGGCAGGATCTGGCCGCCGTCGACGATGATGGTCTGGCCGGTGATGTAGCCGGCCTCCCTGGTGGCGAGGAACAGGGCGGCATGGCCGATATCCTCAACGGCGCCCAGCTTGCCGAGCGGCACCGCCGCCGCCATGCCCTTCATGTAATCCGCGCCGAGACCCTGCAGGCCCTCGGTCACGATGTTGCCGGGCAGCACGGCATTCACCGTGATGCCGTATTTCGCCAGTTCCATGCAGGCGGTGCGCATGAAGCCCAATTGCCCCGCCTTGCTGGCGCCGTAATGGGTCCAGCCGGGAAAGCCGGTGACCGGGCCGGTGATCGAGGAGGTGATGACGATGCGCCCCTCGCCGGTCTTCTTGAGATAGGGGATGCAGGCCTTCACCGATAGGAAGGTGCCCTTGAGATTGGTCGCCATCACGTCGTCCCAGGTCTCGGGCGACATTTCCTCCATGGTCACCTGCGGGAACATGCCGGCATTGGCACAGAGCACGTCGACGCCGCCGTAACGATCCGCCGCCGCCTTGGCCATCTTCTCCATGTCGGCGAACTTGGTCACGTCGGCCGAGAAGCCGCTGGCGGTGCCGCCGGCCGCCACGAATTCCTGTGCCGCCGCCTCGGCCGTCTTGAGATCACGGCCCACCACCAGCACCTTGGCGCCGTGCTGCGCGAAGACCCGGGCGATGCCCTTGCCGATGCCCTTGCTGGCACCCGTGACGATGACCGATTTTCCCTTGAGCGATTCTGCCAGCATGGCGTCTTTCCTCCAGATTTTCCGTAACGATATGTCAGGCCGCCTCGTCGCTGCCGGCGCTGCGGCGGCGGCGCAAGACGACGATGATGAAATAGCCGAGCAGCAGCAGCACCGCCGCCCCCAGGGTCGAGACCGTGCCAAGGACCGGAACGCCCGGCGTGTAGCCGGCGATCATCTTGGCATAGAGATATTCCGGCAAGGTGGTATCGGCGCCGGTGGTATAGAGCGACAAGGGGAAATTGCCCCAGGAGAGCAGGAAGGCGAAGAGCGCGCCCGAGAAGATGCCGGGGAAGAGCACCGGCAAGGTCACCTCGCGAAACACCTGCCACTTCGTCGCGCCGAGATCAAAGGCTGCTTCTTCCAGCGCCGGGTCGAAGGAATAGACCTGGATCGAGATCACCAGGGTGCAGACCGGGATGATCCAGACCAGATGCGCGAACACCGCGGTCTGCCAGGACATGGTGAAGCCCAGCGCATTGAACCACAGCAGCAGGGCAAGACCCAACACCGACTGCGGAAAGAAGATCGGCAGCAGCACGATCTTCTGATAGATGCTGCGGCCCTTCCAGTCATAGCGCGCGAAGGCGAGCGCGCCGAAAAGGGCAATGACCACCGCGATCACCGTGACGCAGGCGGCGATCAGGAGCGAGGTTCGGAAAAGCTGGTGGATCTCCAGCGAGGCGAAGGTTTTTTGCCACCAGTCGAAGCCCCATTTCGTGATCGGAAAGATGAAATAGCGGCTGGACGTGCTGGAGGCGAGCACCAAGCCCAATGCCGGCAGATACATGAAGACGATGACGGCCGCGGTCCAGGCCCAGATCAGCGCGCGGCGCATGCGATCGGCGGAACTGTTCATCCCTACCTCCGCCCCAGGATGGCGTCGAGGTCGAAACGGCGCAGCACGATCAGCACCAGCGTTCCCACCACCAGCATCAGCAGCACCGAGAGCGCCGCGCCCAGCGGCCAGTTCTGGGCATAGGTAAAGGCGATCTCGATGTCGTGGGTGATCGGGATGATCTGCTGGCCGCCCAGCACCTTGGCCTCGGCGATGGCGCCCACCGCCAGCACGAAGGTGAGCAGGAAGCCGATCACGATGCCCGGCATGGCGAGCGGCAGATCGATCTCCCGGAACACCTGCCAGCGCGAAGCGCCGAGATCGAAGGCGGCGTCGCGGGTCTGCTGCGGCACCATGGAAACGCCGAGGGTGGTGGGGAACAGCATGAAGGGAAGATAGACGTAGACCATGCCCATCAGCGTGAGGCCATGGGTGAAGACGATGCTCTCCGGCTCCCAGCCGAACAGGGACTTCAGCGTCCCCAGCAGCACGCCGTTCTTGATGAAGATAAGGATCCAGCCATAGAGCCGCACATTCTCCGAGACGAACAGCGGCAGCGTGAACAGCAGGGTGATGAGGGTGGCGTAGCGGCCGAAGACCCGGGTGAGGCCAAAGGCGACCGGATAGCAGATCACCGCCAGGATCGCGACCGTCGCCGCGGCGAGACCCAGGGACCAGACAAAGGTGATGTAGCTCGAGGAATTGAAGATCTCGACATAGTTGTCGAAACTCCAGTCGCTCCACAGGCTGAAGGTGCGCGAGGGCACGAAACTGAAGGCGATGACCGCCAGAAGCGGTGCCGCGAAGCCGCCCAGCAGAAAGACGAGGATCGGCAAGGCGTGACGCATCCCGGGGCGGAAGATCTGGGCAAGAACTGACATCGGGCGCCCGTTCAATCCGTCACCAGGATGCTGTCACTCGCATCCCAGCCGATCAGGACCGCGTCGTCGCGATGACCACCGAACGCCTGCTGGCGCAGCTTCTCGACGATGAAGACATGCTCGCCCACCCGCACCTGGTACTGAATGCGCGAACCAAGGGCATATTCGTTGTAGACGCGGCCCTCGAGGACGTTCTCGGCCTCGCTGCGCCCCGCCACGAAGCGCAGGGATTCCGGCCGCACCACCAGATGGCCGGCACTGAACCCCGCGGGTGCCGGCGGCGCCTTGAAGCTCACCCCGAATTCGGCGGCGTGAACCCCGCCTGCGCCATTGGCGGTGACGGCGATGACATTGACGTCGCCGATGAACTCGGAGACGAACTTGGTCTGCGGCGCGGAATAGATCTCCTGCGGCGAGCCGACCTGGACGAGGCGCCCCGCGCGCATGACGCCGATACGGTCGCTCATCACCATCGCCTCCTCGAGGCTGTGGGTGATGTAGATGAAGGTCTTGCCGGTTTCGCGGTGGATGTCCTTCAACTCCTTCTCCAGGGTCTTCCTGAGCTTGTAGTCGATGGCCGACAGGGGCTCATCGAAAAACAGGATGTCGGGCTCATAGGCCAGTGCGCGCGCCAGCGCCACGCGCTGCCGCTCGCCGCCCGAGCATTTGGTCACGTTCTTGCCGTAGTAATCCTCCGGCAGGCGCAGCTGGCGCATCAGCTCGAGGGCGCGGCGCTTGCGGGTGGCCGGGTCGATGCCCTTGATCTTGAGCGAGAACTCTATGTTCTGGCCGACCGTGCGGTGCGGAAACAGGGCCAGGGACTGGAACACCATGCAGGTCGGGCGCTTGTTGGCCGGCAGGTCGTTGATGCGCGTCCCGCGCAACAGGATATCGCCGCTGGTTGCGAACTCCATGCCGGTCAGCATGCGCAGCAGCGTGGTCTTGCCGCTGCCCGAGGGGCCGACAATCGTGAAAAACTCGCCCTCTTCGATATCGAGATTGACATCGTTCACGGCGGTGAAGGTGCCAAACACCTTGGTGAGATTGCGCAACTGCAATATCGGCGGTCGGCCAGTCATGACTTTCGGATTTCCAGACAGTTGGATTGCTCGTTAAACGTAGCGGGCCGCCCAGACTGAACGCCGCTGGGCGGCCCGCATATTCTGATCGATCAGAGCGAGATTGTCAGCCGCCGGACACTTCGCGCTTGGCGGCGGTCATGACGTCGAGCAGCTTGTCGTAATCCGGCACGATGTCATATTCGACCGAGCGCGCCATTTCCTCTTCCAGGCTGTCCCACTGGATGATGTCGAGCTCTTCCTTGGTGAAGAGATCGAAGCAGGCCGAGTTCCCCATCTGGGTGACCGGGTTGAAGGTCCCCTCGGCAAAGGCCACGGTGTGCGACATCTCCGGCGACTGGACGTATTCCAGGAAATCTTCGGCATGGTCGGAGATATCCGGATTGTTGACCACCGAGGTGATCTCGATCCAGGAAATACCGCCCTTGCCGCCTTCCAGCGGGCCGCGCAGGGGGGTGACGGCACGGATGTTGAGGGCACCGTCGGCGCGCGCCGGCGAGCAGGAATAGGTGCCGCCGGTAAGGTAGAAATCGATCTCGCCGGAGACCAGGGCCTGGTTCATGGTGGCGAGATCGCCCACCATCTTGGCGCCCTTGTAGACCCGCTTGGCCGTTTCCGAATATTTCGCCACTTCCTCGTCCGTGTGTTCGCGGAACGGATCGAAACCGGCGATGCAGCAGATGTCGAAGACGTTCCAGTCGTCCGAGGCCTGCACGCCGTACTTGCCGTTATTGGCGGCGTCGTTCCACAGGTCCCAGCCCTGGTCCTCGGCGGTCGCCCGGCTGATCTTGTCGGTGTTGACGACGAAGCTGTAGGGACCGAAGCGCTGCGCCATGCCGAGCAGCTGCGCGCCCGCATCGTCCATCGCCCATTTGTAGGGCGGCTTGAAGCCCGGCAGCATCTTGTCGAAATAGGGTTCGAAACGGGCACGGTCGATCGGCTTGATCAGCCCTTCCGGATACATGATCTTGCGGGCCCAGGGATTGTTCACGTTGATCAGGTCCCAGATATTGGTCTCGCCCGCGCGCAGGCGGTTGATCATGGTGGGGTCGTTGGTCAAGGATTCGGCGCGGATGGTGGCACCGGTCGATTCGCGGAACGGGTCCAGCACCTGGGCCGAGTTGTAGCCTTCCCAGCACAGGATGTTGAGTTCCTTGGCGCGCGCCGAGGCGGCGCCCATGCCGGTCAGGCCGCCGACGGCCAGGCCGCCCGCCATCAGGGCGGAATTCTGCAGGAAATCACGACGCGTTTGCTTGAATGTGCTCATCTGTCCCTCTCCGTTGGCGCGGTCCCCGGAACCTTGGGTCGGTTCTGCCGGCCGCTTCCCTGTTGACCTCGCCGCGCCGCCTGGCATTGCCCGACCCGACGCGGTCCGTTGTTTCTTCTGGCACTCAGTCTGCCCGGAACCGCTTGCTTTGCCGCAAGTTCGCATTATTTGCGTCCACGATACGGACGATAGGCGCCGCCCGACAGCCGGTCTTGACATTAAGGCCGATAATCTTGACAGCCCCAAATGAGCGAGACCACCAACTAAACGACACCCCTCAGGTCATGGCCAACCAATTTCGCGTGAGGATCTGGCAGGTCTCCCGATAGGCGCGGAAGTGGCGGTCGAATTGCTGGTCAAGATCGGTCAGCAATCTTGGCTCATCGCGGCAGAAGGCATCCCCGAACAGGCGGATCCAGTCGCGCACGATGTCGATCGTGACCTCGATATGGAATTGCAGGCCATAGGTCTTCGCCCCGACCCTGTAGGCCTGGACCGGGCAGGCCCCGCCGCTCGCGAGAGGGACGGCGCCTGGAATATTGCGCACCGCGTCATAATGGTTCTGGAACACGGTGAGCGGACCGGGCAGCCCGGCAAAGAGCGGGTCCTGCCGGCCCTCGGCCGTGAGATCGACCTGGTAGAAGCCCGATTCCAGCCGGCCCATGCGATAGATCTCGCCGCCCAGGGACCGGGCGAGGATCTGGGCGCCGAGACAGATGCCCAGCACCGGCCGCCCGGCGGCGGCGAAGCTGCCGGCCAGGGCCATGGTTTCGGCGATGAAGGGATGGGCCTCGTCCTCATGGGCGCTCATCGGCCCGCCCAGGATCACCAGGCCGGCATAGGCGCCGGGGCCGCTGGGCAGGCCCGGATACTGCATCGGCGCGTGGCTGGCGAAGCGACTGACCGGCAGCACCGCGTCATAACGCACGCCTTCCTCGATCAGCGCCTGGCCGAGCAGGCCGGGCGGGTCGACGAGTTCGGGCACGACGATCAGGATGCGCTTCATGGTCACGCCAGCTTCAGCATCGCCGTGAGTTCCGCCGCGGTCATGACATGACAGTAGATCATGTTGATGATGGCGAGTTCCTGTTCATGCAGTGCATCGGTGCCGGCGGCGCAGCAATCCTCCACCACCACCACCTGGAAGCTTTCATCGGCGAGGCTGCGCACGGTGGAGGAGACGCATTGGTCGGTGAAGATGCCGGCGCAGATTACATTGCGGATGCCGAGATTGTGCAGGATCAGCCGCAGATTGGTACCGGTGAGGGCGGAATCCGTGGTCTTGGTGACGACGATCTCGTCGCCCTGCGGCTGCAATTGCGGCACCAGCTGCGAGGCATGCTCGTCCTTGGGCAGCAACAGGTTGTTCCAGCCCGGCATCTTCTGGCTCAAGGAACGATCGCGCCCGTCCGCGGTCTGGCAGGCGATGCGCGCGAACAGGCATTCGATGCCGCCCGCCCGGGCGCGGCGCAGCAGTTCGGCCGTGCGGGGAATTACCATCTCGTTCATGCGCCGGTGAAACGGCGTCCAGGCGTCGTAGTGCGCCCTGCCGGCTTCGTCGAGGCCGGCAGGATCGGGCCGCGCCAGATAGGTGTTCTGCACGTCGATCACGAGCAGCGCCGTCTCATCGGGCTTCCAGTTTAGATCGTCCGGCGCGGGTGCCCCCAGATAATAGAAGGACCGGTTGCGCGTCTTCCAACTCATGCTTCCTCGCCTCAATAACGGAACGTGAACAATCCGCGCCGCTCATAGACTGCCGCCGCTTCCTCGACGAAGGCGGCCATCTTCTCGGCGTCGTGGGTCTCGCGCAACTCCCGCGCCGCCGCCAGCAGCTCCGCCTTGTCCCGCGCACGGCCCGGGCGCAGCAACTCATAGACCTTGAGCAGGAAATCCTGCGGCACGTCGACCAGTTCGGCGGCGCGTTCGAAATTTCGGGCGAGGGTCGGGCGGCCGGCGCTTGCGGCGATCGCGGCCTGGTCCTTGAGCGCCTGCGGCGTGATGCGAAGATCGGCGAGGGTCACCTCACCGGCCTCGACCGCTTCCAGGGTGAGCGCCGAAAGGGGCTTGCCGCCGGCGGTCGTCACCAGCTCGGGCCGTTTCTCCGCCAGGGGATAATCGGCGATGCCAAGGGTTTCGGCGCTGCGCCCGGTCTTCGTCATTCCGCCGCCTCCAGATAGGCAATCGCAATCTCTTCCGGCTTGGCACCGTCTTCGGTGAGCGCGGTTTCGATGGCATAGATCAGCGCCACCTGGGCGTGATAGCGGGCCCCCAGCGCCTTCCCCTCGGTCGGCACCACCACCGGCTGCGGCATCTCGCCCCTGGCATAGATGGCGGCGTTCGCACCCAGGGCGCGGTAATGCGCGAGGCTGGTGATCGGCGCATTGGAAAAGAGCTCAAGATTATGGTGCGGCAGGCGCGCCGCCTGATGAATCACCGCGGTGCCCTTGGCCTGGAGGCCGATGCCGATCCCTGAGCCCGCAAGGCGCGCTGCGGAAAGGCCGAGGAAGGAGGTATCGGCGGTGTGGCGCATGCGCACGATGCGCGGCACCCCGCCCTCGGTCGCGATCCCCTCCGAGAGGGCCTTGAGCACCGCCGAGAGTGGATGGCCGGCCAAAGTGCGGAAGAGCTTGATGCCGAAAGCGGGGCTGACGCCGATCACGATCTCGTCGGCGGGGCCTTCCGCCACCGCCGCGCCCATTGACTTGTAGGCGATGCGCTTGGCCTCGGCGCCGGCGAAGGTAGCCTCAGTGCGCAGCACCTCCTCGCGCGTCAGCACATCGCGGATCGCCGCCAGCTCCCGGCGCCGCGCCGCACTGAGCCGGTAACCGGTGCCGGGGCCGCCGTAATCGTTGGGATCGTTGACCGCGCTGATGACATGGCCCTGGCGTACCACCGCGGCCGTCTGCAGATAATCGCCGGAGACCCGCAGGCGCACGACGTTGAGCAGGTTTTGCGCCTCCTCGCGGAAGCCGCGCGCCGCCAGCGCCTTGATCACGTCGAGCACGTCGATGCCGCGTTCCTTGATGCGGTCGCTGATGAAGGCGACATCGCGCGGCAGATAGCTCTCCGTGTCGTTGGAGCCGGAAGCGATGGCGACGCTCTGCTTCATGGCGGCGGTGGGGGAGCCGAGATCCAGTTCCGCGAACACCGCCGAGAGGGCGTCGATGGCGCGGCGCCTCAGTTCCAGGGCACTCGCCTCGTCGACCGAGGTCAAGCCGCCATCGGCCTCGAAATCGCGCTGCAGGACCAGGAAGTCCTCCATCTCCTCGCCGTTGAAGGAGGAAGGGTTGAAGGAGTTGTCGTATTTGAGAATCGAGCCCATGCCGGAACAGACGAGATCGGATCCGGCGATGAGATAAGGGAGAATCTTGGCGCCGACCCGGATCTCGGATTCCGAATGCCGGGCATCGTTGCCGGTGGCGCATTCGAGATCGAGCCACACCGCGATCAGGTTTTCCGCTAGCAGTTCCCGCACGCCACCCGGCATGGTGGAGGCCAAGGGCGCTCCGTCGATGCCGCCGTTCTGGGTGCCCTGCACGCCCATCGCCCGCTGCAGGCACAGGCACCGCGCCTCGAGATAGAGCAGCGATTTCGATTCGTGAAAACCCATCAGCAGTTCCGAAGCGGCACCCGAGGTACAGCGCATCTTGATGCCGCGGCTGGCATAGGCGGTGGCGAGGAACGCCTTCGACCAGGGCGTGTCGTCGCCATCGGTGAAGGCGCGCTCGGTACCGTAGACCGAGACCGTCTCGGCATAGGAGGTGAAGCCCGCCATGCCGATCTGCAGTTCCTCGGCCTCTTCGCTGGAACATTGGAACAGCGTGCCCCAGCGCCCGACCGCGGCCCCCACCGCGCAGGCCAGCGCATTCGACCAGGCATTGCGGGCGACGCGCATGGTGGTTTCGATCTCGTCGAAGCCGAAGGCGACGGCGGTGGCGGCATCCGCCGCCAGCTGCAGCGGGTCGTCCTTAGCGTTGGTCACATGACCCTGATTGCCCGGCGTCTTTCGTGTCCGCATCTTGGAAAAGGCGAAGGCGAGCTCGATCGCCGACAACTGCGCCACCACCTCGGCGAGCTTGGCCGGGGTGAGACCATGGGCGAGGTGCACGAGTTCCGTGCGCGGCACCGAGACGTCGACCAGCATATGGGCGATTTCTTCCGATGGAATCGCCATCGCCCGGGGTGCGAGATCAAGATCGAGGTGATGCTGGGCCACGAAATGGTCGATCATGTCGAAATCGGCGGCGGCGGTGCCGTCCATGCTGACGACGCGTCCCTCGGCCACCACCAGGCCGGGCTTCGGATCCTTCGCCCCCCTGAAGGCGGCAAAGCCGTTCTCGGGATCCTCCACCGCGAATTTATCGAGCCGCAGGGGCCGTTCGTCCCAATCGGCGAAACGCCGCCAGCGATTGGACTGGCGGTTGGACTGGGTGGTGGCGTTCACCTTGCCGCTGTCGCGGCGCGTTTCCTCGGTCATGACCGCCGATTCCTCGTTTTCGCTTGCCAATCCCCAAACCTGGGCGAGGGATGATGCGACTAGACGCATTTTGGCCATTCGGTCGACTCTACCCCCGCGGCAAATCCGGCGGCTTGACCGAAACCCCGCCTGTCTTGACAGATTGACCGACGACGCGCGCGCCATGTTGCCTTGCAGCACCAGCGGCACCATGCCATCATTCCTGACCTTTGGCGCGTGACGTCTGGCTGGGGACAATCGCCATGGCCTTTTCCGGGCACCCGACATCGACATTGACGACCGATCCGGGTCAGGCGCCGGTCGTTCTCGCCGCGGCCGCGTCCGGGCTGGTCGATTTCATGGCCACCCAGGGCGGCGATGTCGATGCCATTTTCGGCCATTGCGGCGTCGCCCCGGAAATGACCGCGGCGCCGACCCTGCAATTGCCGCTGGCCACCTTCTGCGCCCTGTTCGAGGAGGCGGCGCGGCGCACCGGGCGCGACAATTTCGGCCTCTGGTTCGGCCAGCAGTTCCAGCCCCGGGACCTCGGCATGTGGGGCTATGCCGCCCTTTCCTCGCCCACTCTGGGCTCGGCGCTGGAGAATCTGGTCGGCCTGTTCCGCTATCAGCAGAGCTCTTCCACCATGCGCCTGCGGCCCGAAGACGGGGGTGAACATCGGACAGGGCGCAAGCGCATGCGCCTCGAATACCGCATTCACAGCCCGGCCATCGTGGCCAGGCGCCAGGACGCGGAACTGTCTCTCGGCCAGTTCACCAATCTCATCCGCGAATGCTGCGGCCGCCACTGGTCGCCCATCGAGATCGAGTTCGAACATCCGCGCCCGCCGGAATGGCGCCAGCACGAGATGGCCTTCGGCGCGCCGGTCTTCTTCGGCTGCGCCGGCAATGCCATCGTCTTCGATGCCGAGCTCCTGGAGCGGCCGATGCCCGGGCGCGATCTCAAGCTGCTCACCATGATGCGGACCTGCCTTGAATCCATGGGCTCGCGCGGCGGCGCCGACTCCCTGGTCGACCGGATCCGGAACGCCGTGCGCGAGCGCCTGCCCGAGGGTGCCCCCACGCTGGAGGAAATCTCCGCCACCCTGCGCCTCGCCCCCGGCGCCATCCAGCGGGCGCTTGCCGATGAGGGGCTGGGCTTCCGCGAGGCGGTGGACGGCACCCGCTTCGATCTCGCCCGGCATTATCTGATGCAGCGCCATCTGCCTTTGAGCGAGATCGCGCTGCTCTTGGGCTATTCCGAGCTTTCCGCTTTCACCCGCGCCTTCACCCGCTGGGCCGGCGTCAGTCCCCGCGGCTACCGGAGCGGCCTGTTGCGGCACTAACGGGCAAGACCCCAGCTACTTTGCGGTGTTGGCTGGGGCCGGACGGGCGGGCAATTGCCCTCCCCGGCACGATCCGATATTGCTGGCAGCCAGTCCTCCAGGAAAGCCTGCCTCATGGCCGTTCAGCCAGCCCCCAATCCTGCCCCCAATCCTGCCGATCCGGCGCGACGGCGTCATCAGACCCACGCCCATCAGGCCCACGCCCTGCGTACGCTGCTGCCGCATCTGTGGCCCAAGGGGCAGTGGGACCTGCGCGCCCGCGTCATTTTCGCCATCCTGTGCCTGGTGATCGCCAAGCTCGCCAATATCTGCGTGCCGCTGTTGTTCAAGCGAATGGTCGATCACCTGGGCGAGTTCGCCGGCGCGGCCGGCGCGGCGGTCACCGGCATTACCGCGATTTCGCTCGGCCTGCTGCTGGCCTACGGTCTGGCGCGGGTGGTCTCGCAGGTCTTCGCCGAAATGCGCGACAGCATCTTCGCCAAGGTGGCGCAGCGGGCGATCCGCGCCGTGGCGCTCGACACCTTTCGGCATCTCCATGCGCTCTCGCTCAAATTTCATCTCGAACGACAGACCGGCGGCCTCAACCGCGCCATCGAGCGCGGCGCCAAGGGCATCGAGTTTCTGCTGTTCTTCATCCTGTTCAACGTGCTGCCCACGCTGATCGAAATCAGCATGGTCTGCGTCATCCTGTGGTCGCTCTACGACTGGACCTACGCCGCCGTCACGTTCGCCACGATCGCCGTCTATATCTGGTATTCGCTCGCCGTCACGGAATGGCGCATCAAGTTCCGCCGCCAGATGAACGAAAGCGATCAGGCCGCCAACACCAAGGCGGTGGATTCGCTCCTCAACTACGAGACCGTGAAGTATTTCGGCAATGAGGAACACGAGGCGCGCCGCTACGATGCGGCCCTGCGGGTCTACGAACGCGCCGCGATCCGGAACCGCACTTCGCTGGGCGCGCTCAATGCCGGCCAGGCCCTCATCATTGCCTGCGGCCTCGTTGCCATGATGGGCATGGCGGCGCAGGGCGCTGCCCAAGGCCGCATGACGGTGGGCGATTTCGTGCTGGTCAACGCCTATCTGATCCAGCTCTATCTGCCGCTCAACTTCCTCGGTTCGGTCTATCGCGAGATCCGCCAGTCGCTCATCGACATGGAGGCGATGTTCGCGCTGCTCCGCGTCGATGTCGAAATCGCCGACCGGCCGGACGCGCGGGACCTGACCGTCAGCGCCGGGGAAATCCGCTTCGAGAACGTCGCCTTCGACTACGACCCGCGCCGGCCGATCCTGCAGGGCGTCAGCTTCACGGTGCCGGCGGGCCACAAGCTCGCCATCGTCGGCCCGTCGGGCGCCGGCAAGTCGACCATCTCGCGCCTGCTGTTCCGCTTCTACGACGTGAGCGCCGGCCGCATCACGATCGACGGCCAGGACATCCGCGACGTGACGCAGCAGAGCCTGCGCGCGGCCATCGGCATTGTGCCGCAGGATACGGTGCTGTTCAACGACACCATCGCCTACAACATCGCCTATGGCCGGCCCGGCGCCAGCCAGGCGGAGATCGAGGCGGCGGCACGCCTCGCCCATATCCACGATTTCGTGCGCGACCTGCCGGACGGCTATGACGCCCGGGTGGGCGAGCGCGGCCTCAAACTCTCGGGTGGCGAAAAACAGCGTGTCGCCATCGCCCGAACCGTGCTGAAGAATCCGCCCATCCTGCTGTTCGACGAGGCCACCTCGGCCCTCGATTCCCATACCGAGCGCGAGATCCAGGACAATCTGGCGGAAGTCGCGCGCGACCATACCACCCTGGTGATCGCGCATCGCCTCTCCACCGTGATCGATGCCGACGAGATCATCGTGCTCGAGGCCGGGCGCATCGTCGAGCGCGGGCGCCACGAGGCGCTGCTTGGCCAGAAGGGTGCTTATGCCGCCATGTGGCGGCGCCAGCAGGAGGCGGCGCAGAAAGAGTTCCGCGACGAAACGCAGGTACCGGCATGAACGACCAGCCCGATAACAATTCGGCCAGCATCGCGGCGGCGCGTGCCCTGGCGACACAGGTCCTCGCCGGCGACCGCCGGGCGCTGGCCCGCGCCATCACCCTCATCGAATCCACCCGGACGGATCATCGCCGCCAGGCGGAGACGCTGCTCGAAGAATTGCTGCCGGCCACCGGCCGCAGCTTGCGCATCGGCATCTCCGGCCCGCCCGGCGTCGGCAAGTCGACCTTCATCGAAGCCTTCGGCCGCCACGCCATCGAGCAAGGAAAACGCCTTGCCGTGCTGGCGGTCGATCCCACCTCGCGCCTCTCCGGCGGCTCGATCCTCGGCGACAAGACCAGGATGGAAGAGCTTTCCAGGCTGGAGCAGGCCTTCATCCGCCCCACGCCGGCCGGACTCACCTTGGGTGGCGTCGCAAGACGCACACGGGAAGCCTTGCTGGTCTGCGAGGCGGCGGGGTTCGATCTCATCGTCGTCGAGACCGTGGGGGTGGGTCAGTCGGAGACGGCGGTGGCCGAGATGGTCGACCTCTTTCTGCTGCTGCTGCTGCCTGGCGGCGGCGACGATCTCCAGGGCATCAAGCGCGGCATCATGGAGCTGGCCGACCTCATCGTGGTCAACAAGGCCGATGGTGACCTTGCCGCCGCGGCCGAGCGCAGCGCCGCCGATGTCGCCAATGCGCTCAGGCTGATGCAGCCGCTGCACCAGGCCTGGCGGCCCGAGGTGCTGCGCTGCTCGGCCCTGAAGAATACCGGCATCGGCGCGATCTGGGACCGGGTCCAGGCCTTCGCCGCCGCCCTCACCGCCGCGGGCGAGATCGACGCCCGCCGCCGCGCCCAGGCCAAGGCCTGGCTGTGGCACGAACTCTCTGACAATCTGCTCGACGCCCTCCGGGCGCATCCCCATGTGGCGCAGAAGATCGCCGACGTGGAAGCCAGCGTGGCCGCGGGCAAGATGGCGCCGGCCAGTGCCGCCCGGGCGGTGCTGGCCGCCTTTCTGGGCGGATGATGCTGGCGATTCGTCGTCGATTCGGCATTTATTCCAGTCAATATGCCTATTCCAGGCACGAATTTACCATAAATTAAGTCTGCGGGCCTATTTTCCCGCTATCATATGATAATTGACGCGCCGCGCCGACCATGGCCCGGTCGTACCTTTTGGGGATTGGGGCAGATGCAAAAATCTTTCGGGATCGCGGCCAGGCTTGCCCTGGCCATTTCTTTGTTCGTGCTGCCGGTCGGCTATACGATCTACCAGCTCTACCAGACCCAGCAGATCGCCATCGATTTCGGTGCCAAGGAGGCCCAGGGAAACGCCTATCTCGGCGTCCTGCGGGCGGCGCAGGACGGCCTGTTGGCGGGCGGCAAAATGGACGCAATCGCCGCGGCGGCCGGCCGAGCGGAGGCTGATTTCGGTGCCGGCATGGAATCCGCCGATCATCACGCGGCCCTGGAGTCGGCCT
Source organism: Rhodospirillaceae bacterium (assembly GCA_016794165.1). Classification (GTDB taxonomy): domain Bacteria; phylum Pseudomonadota; class Alphaproteobacteria; order Dongiales; family Dongiaceae; genus Dongia. The sequence goes on along the minus strand of JAEUKV010000064.1, from coordinate 3,181 downwards.
TGCTGGCCGGCGATGCCGATGCTGCCCGCGCGGCGCTGCGCGCCCTCGTCACCCGCATCGGCGACAAGTCCAATCTGATCCTCGATCCCGATCTCGACAGTTATTATGTGATGGATCTGGTCCTTCTCAAGCTGCCCGAACTGATGGACCAGATCGCCAATATCGCGGCCTATGCCGAGGGCCATCAGACCGCCGAAGGCGGCAGCTACACCATCGCCGACGTGGCCGGTTTCCTGCAGATGAGCGGCGCCTTCGACACCCTGGTGGCCGGCACGGCGGCCTCGGTCGACCAGGCCTATGACGGCAATGCCGGCAACCTCTTCGGCCGCATCGACGTCCTGCCCGAGCGCCTGGGGCCGAGTGCCGAGGCGATGTTCGCCGCCCTCGCCGCCTTCCGCGATTCCTACGCAGCGTCGCAGCTTTCGGCCGGCGCGGCGGCGCTGGATTTCACCGCCATCGCCGCCGCGCGCGACGCAGCGCTGGGCGCCGTCGCGGCCTTCGGCGATGCCAGCGACGCGGCCCTCGCGGAATTGCTGGCAGCCCGCATCGACGCCTTCGTCGCCGATCGAATCCTGGTCTTCGCCATCACCTTCGCGCTCTTTGCGCTTGCCATCTTCGGCACGATCTACTTCATCCGCCGCAACGTGACGCGGCCGGTCAACGACCTTGCCGCGACGATGGAGGAAATCGCCCGGGACCGCACCGATCTCGCGGTGCCGCTGCTCGGTCGCGGCGACGAACTGGGGCGCATGGCGCGCACCGTCGAAACCTTCCGCCAGGGGATCGGGCGGCGTCTGGAACTGGAATCCGCCAACCGCGCCGAAGCCACCAGGCGCGAGGCGCAGCTCCATGACATCCAGTCCCTGTGCGGCGATTTCGAGCGCGCCTTCGTGGAGGCGGTAGGCTCGATGATCGGCAGCGCCGGCGATCTGCAGCAGGCATCATCCGTGATGCGCAGCGCCGCCGAAACCTCCGGCCGGCAATCGGAGACGGTTTCGCGCCTGGCCGAGATCGCCGCCGGCAACGCCCAGTCGATCGCCAGCGCCATCACCGAGATGTCCGCCTCGATCAGCGAGATCGGCCGCCAGGCGGAGACAGCCGCCCAGACGGCGGAGAGCGCCGTCAGCCGCGCCAGCGAGATCGGCGAGATCGTCACCGGCCTCACCCAGGTCTCGTCCAAGGTGGCGGGGGTGCTGGGCCTCATCCGCGACATCGCGGGCAAAACCAACCTCCTCGCTCTCAACGCCACCATCGAGGCGGCGCGCGCCGGCGAAGCCGGACGTGGCTTCGCCGTGGTGGCGACCGAGGTGAAGAGCCTCGCCAACCAGACCACTTCGGCCACCGCCGAGATCGAGACCCAGATCGCCGGGGTGCAGCTGGCGGCGGAACAGGCGGCCGGGGCCATCGGCGAGATCACCACGGTGATCGACGGCATGAGCCAGTCGACCGCCGCCATCTTCGCCGCCGTCACCCAGCAATCCGCCGCCACCCAGGAAATCGTGCGCAACGTGACCGAGGCCACCGCCAAGACCCAGGAAGTGGCCAGTGTCATCGGCGAGGTGAAGGCCGCCGCCGAGACCACGGGCGAACGCTCCGATCGGGTCGAGGCGGTGGCGGGTTCGGTCAACGGCCAGGCCGGCAGCCTCAAATCCGTGGTGGAAAACTTCCTCACCCGCCTCATCGCCACCGCCGGGCGGGCCGAACCACGGCTGGATCAGGCGGGCTAGAGGGGGCCACGGGGCCGGCAAAGCGCAGCCGAATCGCCTTGACGGCGGGGGGCTTAGCCCGTAAAAACCGCCCCGAGCTGGCCGGAAGCCCTGTTTCCGGCCCCTTTGTTTTAGGTAAGTTATTGGACTAGAAGGATTTCCGTCATGTCACGGCGCTGCGATATCACTGGCAAGGGCGTGCTGAGCGGCAACAATGTCAGCCACGCCAACAACAAGACCCGGCGTCGCTTCCTGCCCAACCTGCAGGAAACCAAGCTGCTGTCGGATACCCTTGGCCAGCAGATCCGTCTGAAGCTCACCACCCATGCCATCCGCTCGATCGAGCATAATGGCGGTCTCGACGCCTATCTGGCGTCGACCGCCGACAAGAATCTGACCGACACCGCCCGGCGCCTGAAGCGCCGCATCGAGAAGGCCGCCGCCAAGAAGGCCGCCTGATCGCGCTCGGTCATCGATCTCGACGCAAGGCCCGCTCGCAAGAGCGGGCCTTTTGCTTTGTGCCAGCCTGCGCCTGGTTGGGGGCGGCCCTGCGCCGCGCGCGGCTTGTCGCCGGGGGATGGCGTGGCTAGATTCTCGTTCTAATCCCTCACCGTCACCGGAAGCCCAAGATGGTCACCCCGCCGCAAGTCCTCCTGAAGACCCCGAACCTCGCACCAGACGCCCCGATCATCGCCGTGCCGATGTGCGTGAAATTCATCGACGGACAGAACTATCACACCGTGGGGGAGAAATACCTGACCGCGCTCATCGACGGCGCAGGGGCCTATCCGCTCTCCTTCCCGGCCCTGGGCCCGGTCCTGCCGGTGGAGGCGCTGCTCGATCATGTCGACGGCCTGCTGCTGACCGGCAGCCCCAGCAATGTCGGTGTCCATCACTACCAGGGCGATCCCGACCGCGACGACAGCCCGCAGGATCCCGGCCGCGACGCCGTCACACTGCCCCTGATCCGCGCAGCGCTGGCGCGCGACATGCCGCTGCTGGCCATCTGCCGCGGCTTCCAGGAACTGAACGTGGCCCTCGGCGGCTCGCTCTTCACCCGCATTCACGAACAACCGGGCAAGCTCGACCATCGCGGCGCCGACGGGCCCTATGACGCGATCTACCGCCCGGCCCATGACCTGCTGCTGGAGAAGGGTAGCGCCTTTGCCGACATTCTGGGCACCGAGCGCACAATCATCAATTCGGTGCACTGGCAGGCCATCGATCGACCGGCCGATCAGCTGATCGTCGAGGGCCGCGCGCCGGACGGCGTCATCGAAGCGGTGCGCGTCAGGGACAAGCGCTTCGCGCTCGGCGCGCAATGGCACCCGGAGTACCGCTGTGTCGACAATGTGGATTCGATGCGCCTGTTCCAGGCCTTCGGCGCGGCCGCGCGAGCCTATGCGGCGTCGCGTCGCAGCAGTGCGGCGCCACGCAAATCCGCCGGGCACGCCGCCTGATCGGGGCCGCAGGAA
>JAEUKV010000060.1 GCA_016794165.1 Rhodospirillaceae bacterium | reverse complement strand
CCAAGAAGTCGATCCTCGGCGCCTTCGTGCTCTATCTCGACTTCATCAACCTCTTCCTCTTCATGCTGCGCTTCCTCGGCAACCGCGAGTAAGCGGGTCGGGACTGGATCGAAAGCGGCGGCGTCCATGGGGCGCCGCCGTTATTCTTTGGGTGCAGGTCAGAATGAAAATTCTTGAGCCGCTTTTCATTTGAAGACAAAAGCGCTACGACTCTGACCTGGGGACACGGCCACGAGGCAAATGAGCCGGCGCCCCGCAGCAGGGAGCGCGGGTTTCGTGGCAGCAACGGCACCGGACCAGACTGACCAGGGCAGCTATGACGTCGAGTTCCGCTCGGTGGTCAAGCATTTCGGCGACGTCAAGGCGGTTGACGACGTCAGCTTCGCGCTGAAGCGCGGATCCTTCCATTCCTTCCTGGGTCCCTCGGGCTGCGGCAAGACCACATCCCTGCGCCTCATCGCCGGCTTCGAGCAGCCCGACGCCGGCGCCATCGAGATCGCCGGGCAATCGGTGGTGGGGGTGCCCGCCTATCGCCGCCCGGTCAATATGGTGTTTCAGCACTACGCCCTTTTCCCGCACATGGATGTGGCGGCGAATGTCGGCTATGGCCTGCGCCAGCGAAAGCCGCGTCCGAGCGAGAGCGAGGTCGCGGCGCGCGTGGCCGAGGCGCTGGAACTGGTGCGCCTGCCGCAGCTGGCGTCGCGCCGTGTCTGGGAACTCTCCGGCGGCCAGCAGCAGCGCGTGGCACTGGCCCGCGCCCTCATCAACCGGCCGACCGTGCTGCTGCTCGACGAGCCGCTGGCAGCCCTCGACCGCAAGCTCCGCCGCGAGATGCAGATCGAATTGCAGAACCTGCAGCGCGAGGTCGGCATCACCTTCGTCCTCGTCACCCACGACCAGGAGGAAGCGCTCTCCATGTCCGACACGATCGGCATCATGAAGGACGGCAAGGTGGTGCAGTTCGGCACGCCCGAGGAACTCTATGACGCGCCGGTCAATCGCTACGTCGCCGATTTCGTGGGCGAGTCGAACTTCTTCCCCGGCTCGGTCGCCAGCACCGACCGGGAAGGCGCCACCCTGGTGACGGCGAGCGGCCTCACCTTGCGCGCCCCCTACAGCCGCCTGGGCACGCGTCTCAGCCCCGGCGATCGCGGCAGCATCGCCGTGCGCCCGGAGGCGATCGGCCTGTGGCGCCCGACCCGGGTCCCGGCCGGGCTCGACGTGACGCGGCCGGCGCGGCTCCTCAACCGGATCTATCTCGGCGACCACAGCGAGTTCCAAATCGAGGCCGAGGGTCTGGGGCCGGTGCTGGTGCGCCTGCCGAAATCCGACGAGGCGCAGGAGCTGGAACCGGGCGACCAGGTGGTGATGGGCTGGAATCACGAGCGGGCGCTGGCGCTGGGCGAGGGATAGCCAGAATCAGGATGCGCCGATGACGCCGGCGGCAGCATCCCACAAGAATGAGCATGACCGCGTCCTGATGCGAAGTTTGGGGTTTTCACGTTTTTTAGGGAGAGAAAAATGAGCGATCCACGCAAGGAATTCATCGCCCAGCTGCGGCGCTACCAGATGGGCTCGATTTCGCGCCGGCACTTCCTCGGGGCAACCGGCCTCGGCACCGCCATGGCGGTGATGGCCGGCGCCGTGCCGGGGCTGCGCCCGCGCGCCGGTTTCGCGGCCGGCGAGATCGGCGACAAGGTGTCGCTGACCTCCTGGCCGAACTATCACGATCCCGCCAATCTGGAGAAGTTCACCGAGATGACCGGTGCGGCGGTGGAACTGACCGTGTTCGGCTCCAATGAGGAGATGTATGCCAAGCTGCAGGCTGGCGGCACCGGATGGGACGTGTTCGTGCCCACCAACTACACGATCCAGAACTATGTCGACGCCGATCTGATCGACCCCCTCGACACGGCGCAGATCCCGAATTTCGACCCCGCCTCATATTCCGACCCGCGCATGAGCGAGCCCGGCACCATCGGCGGGAAGATCTATGCGCTGCACAAGGATTGGGGCACGACCGGCTTCGTGCAGAACACCAAGGAACTGCCCGACAAGCTCACCAGCTGGAAGGAATTCTGGGACATCGCCAAGGACAAGGCCTCGGGCCGCGTCATGGTGCACGACTACCAGCTCACCACCATCGGCAACGCGCTCAAGTATTTCGGCTATTCCTTCAACTCGAACGACGAGAAGGAACTGGCCGAGGCCGAGAAGCTGCTCATTGAGGTGAAGCCGCATCTCTTCGCCATCAGCAGCGACTATCAGCCGGGCATGCGCAACGGCGATGCCTGGATGTCGGTGGCATGGACCGGCGATGGCAAGCAGCTGCACAACGACATTCCCGAGATCATCTATGTGCTGGGCAAGGAAGGCGGCGAGATCTGGTCGGACTTCTATGCCATTCCAAAGGCCGCGCCGAACAAGAAGGGCGCCTATGCGCTGATCAACTTCCTGCTGGACCCGGATGTGAACACGGCCGAGCTGATGGTGCACGGCTATCCGGTGGCCGACAAGCGGGTCATCGCCAAACTGCCGCCGGAGATCGCCAACGACCCGATCATGTATCCGGCGGCGGAACTGCTGAGCCCACTCGAATTCGGCGCCAGCGACGTGCTCACCAACCCCTTGCGTGCCGAGATCATGGCGCGGTTCAAATCGGCCTAAGGCCTCGCCCTCGCACCAATGCCCCTCGCCCCGCTTGCGGGGCGAGGGTTCGTAGATAGAGACCAATCACACTTCCCCATGACCGACGCCGCCACCATCCAGGAGACCCGCCAGCGCCGCTGGGCCTATGCCCTGCTGGCGCCGAGCGCGTTCTGGTATCTGGCGCTGCTGATCCTGCCGCTGATCGTGGTCATGGTCTATTCGGTGGGCGAGCGGGCACCGACCGGGGGCTATCAGGCGGCCTTCACCTTCGACAACTATCTCAACCTGGGGGCCCGCTGGACGGCGTTCAAAAACACGCTGACGCTGGCGCCGGCGGGGACCCTGATCTGCCTGCTGGCCGGCTATCCGCTGGCTTACTTTCTCGCGGTGAAGGCCAGTCCCAAAACGCGGCTCCTTCTTCTCATCCTGGTCATCGTGCCGTTCTGGACCAGCTTCCTCATCCGCACCTATGCCTGGATGTTCATCCTGGGCGGGCGCGGCCTGCCGCAGCTTCTCGACTTCATCGGCATCGAGGGTGTCAGGTTCATCAACACGCCCTTCTCGGTGCTGGTGGGCATCGTCTATGCCTATCTGCCGCTGATGGTGTTCCCGATCTTCGTCAGCCTGGAAAAGCTCGACAAGCGGCTGCTGGAAGCCTCCGAGGATCTTGGCGCCTCGCCCTTCGCCACCTTCCGCCAGGTGACGCTGCCCCTCTCCGCCCCCGGCGTGATCACGGGCTGCATGCTGGTCTTCATCCTGCTGATGGGGGAATACCTCATCCCGCAGATGCTGGGGGGCGGCAAGGTGTTCTTCATCGGCAACGCGCTGGTCGATCTTTTCCTGCAAAGCCTCAACTGGCCGTTCGGCTCGGCCTGTGCCATGGCGCTGGTGGTCATCATGGTGGTGACCGTGACCCTCTATCTCAAGGCGACGCGTGCCACCGGCGGCCGCGACGTCTCGCTGGTCTGAGGACAAGCCCATGCTGCGCGGCTACGCGATCTTCGTCTATCTCTTCCTCTATGCGCCCATCGCGCTCATCGTGCTGTTCAGCTTCAACAGCGGCAACAACGCCTCGGACCTCCAGGGCTTCGCGGTGACGTGGTACATCAAGGCCGCCGGCAACACGCTGATGCTGGGTGCGCTCAAGAACAGTGTCATCATCGCCACCGCCAGCGCGATCCTCGCCACCTTCATGGGAACCATGGCGGCGCTCGCCTTGCAGAACCTGCGCGGGCCGCTGCGGGTGCTGTTCGACGGCCTGACCTATGTTGCCATCATGGTGCCGGGCATCGTCATCGGCATCGCCACCCTGATCGCCCTGGTCACCACCTTCGACGTCACCAATGCACTCATCGCCGATCTGTGGCCGGGCGAGGCGCCGCCAAAGCTCGGCCTCGGCTACGGCTCCATCATCGCCGCCCACACGCTCTTTGCCATGGCCCTCGTCATCGTGATCGTGCGGGCGCGCATCGCCGGCATGGACCGGGCGCTCATCGAGGCCTCGGCCGACCTCTATGCCGACCCGCTCGCGACCTTCCGCCAGGTGACCCTGCCGCAGCTCGCCCCCGGCATCATCGCCGGCTTTCTGCTCAGCTTCACCTTCAGCTTCGACGATTTCGTCATCGCCTTCTTCGTCGCCGGTTCGCAGCAGACCCTGCCGATCTATGTCTTCTCGTCGATCCGCCGCGGGGTGACGCCGGAGATCAACGCCATCGGCACGGCGGTTATGCTGTTTTCCTTGACCGCCCTCATCACGGCGCAGGTGCTGCTGCGGCGGGGCAAGAGGCCAGCCCAATGATTCTCTATTGCCCGTCACCCCCGGGCCAAGCCCGGCCATGACGGCAAGAAGCGCCAGAATTCGAACACCACTTCACGAGGGACCCCATGTACACGCTCTACTGGTCGCACAATTCCGCTTCCATCGCCGCGCATTACTGCCTCGAGGAGGCCGGCGCCAAATATGACGCCGTGCTTGTCGACATGGGCAAGGAGCAGCACAAGCAGGCCGACTTCCTGAAAATCAACCCGGCCGGCAAGCTGCCCGCCATGAAGCTGCCGGACGGGCAGATCATCAGCGAATGCGCGGCCATTTCGCTGCTCATCGCCGACCGGCATCCGCAATCGGGCCTGGCGCCCGCGGTCGACGATCCCGCGCGCGGGCCGTTCCTGATGTGGCTCTTCCAGCTCAACAACACGCTGCAGCCGGCCATGCTGCGCTTCTATTACCCGGACCGGGTCACGGCGGATGCCGCCGGCACTGCGGCCGTCCAGGCCAAGGCGCAGGAAGAGATCGCGGCCCTCTGGGGACGGATCGATGCCCATCTCGGCAAGGGCGGCCCGTTCCTGCTGGGCGATCGTTTCTCGGCAGCCGATCCGCTCTGCTACATGCTCTCCACTTGGCAGGATTGCTGCCCGGATCTCTATCGGCGCTTTCCCAACGTGAAGCGCCTCGCCGCTGCCATCCGTGCCCGCCCCGCCATCGCCCGCGTGGCGGAACTGAACGAGGTGGGACCGGTCGCGGCGTGAGCGACCCTCGCACCGTTCTCGATTTCTGGTTCTCGGAGCGCGCCCGCGCCCTGTGGTTCGAGCGCGACCGGGATTTCGATGCCGAGATCGCGGCGCGATTCGGCGCGGCAGTGCATGACGCGCAACGGGGCGGCTTCGACTCCTGGCGGGTATCGCCGGAAGGCTGCCTGGCCCTCCTCATCCTGCTCGACCAGATGCCGCGCAATATCTACAGGGGTGCCGCCAAGGCCTTCCTTGGCGATGCACGCGCGCGCGACGTGGCCGACGCGGCGATCCAGCGCGGCTTCGACTGCGCCCTGCCCTTCGAGCGGCGGCGCTTCTTCTACCTTCCTTTCGAGCATGCCGAAGACCTCGCCGATCAGGACCGCGCCGTCGATCTGTTCACCCGGGCGCTTGCCGAGGCCTCGCCGGCGGAACAAGAGGCAGCCGAGGTCCAGCTCGACTACGCCCACCGCCACCGCGAGGTGATCCGCCGGGTGGGCCGTTTCCCCGGCCGCAATGCGGCGCTGGGGCGAATCACGAGCGAGGCGGAACAAGCGATCCTCGCCGACCCGAAATACCAGTTCTAGCGCGGGAGCGCGGGGATGCGGGCGAGGGTCTTCCTGCGCAGTACCTTGGGCCGCTCCATCAGGCGGGTGTGGCCGTCTGGGCTGGCGGCATAGAGCCGCGCGAAGTCAAGGAGCGCCGGCTGGTCGCTCGCGGGGTCGATATCGCCGAAGAGATAGCTGGCCTTGTCTGGTGCCCGGAAGGCCACGGTGCAGGGCCGGCTACAGCCCGACATGCAGGCGGTGCCGATCACCCTGAAGCCTGCGGGGAGAGCCGCGTCCTGCATCGCGGCGATGAGATCCGGGCCGAGATAGGCCGCCTCGGGTGCCAACCGGCAGGTGGTGCAGATGATGAGACAGTGATCGTCGGCGCGGAGATCCACGGGGGCCCTGCCTTCCGGAATAACGGGCGCCCTCCATAGCAAGGGGCACCTGCGCTGGCAAGAACGGCGGTTCTTCGCTATCTTGCGCGCGATCGTCCCCTGCAAGGTCCGACCATGCGCGCATTCATGCCCAGCCTGTCCTGCCACCTCGCCATCGCCTGCCTGCTTCTGGCGGCGCAATCGCTCCTGATCCAGCCGGCCCTGGCCGATTACAAGGCGGCGGAGAACCTGCTGCAGGCGGGCGACGTCGCCGGCGCCATGCCGCTGCTGGCCGAGGAGGCGAAGCTCGGCAATCCGGTCGCGGCCTTCAACCTTGCCAAGATCTATGAGGATGGCTCCGGCGGGGTGCGGGATTTCGGCCAGGCCGCCACCTATTACAAGATCGCCGCCGAGATCGACACGGCACCGCGCTACAACGGCGCGGCCCTGGGTCCGCAGGGTCCCGAGCTGATCGCCGCCGCGCAGAAATACGGTCAGTTCGCCCTCGGCCGGCTTTATGAGGCCGGCAGCGGCGTGCCGCGCGATCCCACGGAGGCGGTGTTCTGGTTTACCCGCGCCGCCGATCTCGGCCTGCAACAGGCGATGCTGAAACTCGCCGTGATCTATCGCGAAGGCCTCGCCGCCAGCGAGGGCGGCAGCGGCATCGCCGCCGACCCGGCGCAAGGTATCGCCTGGTTGGAGAAGGCGGCGGCCAGCGGCAACGTCGCGGCCATGAGTGAATTGGGCCGCGCCTATCTCGCCGGCGAGGGCGTGCTCGCCAACCCGCGCGAGGCGGCGAAATGGTTCGAGCAGGCGGCGGCGGCCGGCAGTCTCACCGCCGAATACGCGCTGGGCTCGATCTATCGCACCGGTTTCGGCGGGCAACCGGATTTCATTCGCGCCGTGCGCCATTTCGAACGCGCCGCCAACGGCAAGGAATCGGCCTCGATGGTGGCGCTGGGCGATCTTTATGCCAACGGCCAGGGTGTCCCGCAGGACCGCGTGCAGGCGCTGGCCTGGTACAAGCTCGCCGCTCTCTACGGCCAGCCCGAAGGCGGCAAAAGGGGCGAGGTCCTGGCTGCCGGCATGACACCGGACGAGGTGGCGCTGGCCAGGACCCGGGCCGAGACCTGGTATCCCGAAGGTTCGGATGGCGCGCCCGCGGCCGTGTCGGCGGATCCCGCCGTGGCTCCGTCCGTCGCGGCGCCCGCCATGGCGGCGCCGGCGGCGGCCATGCCCGCCGCGGAAACACCGGGCGCCGATCCATCGGCCACAGATCCATCCCTTGTGGAGACGACCGCGCCCGCGATGCCGGCGACGGACGCAATTATGGAACCGACGCCGGCACCCTTGCCGAAGAGCACGCCGAGTGCGCTGGAGTGGGTGCCGCCAACACCACCTGTGCCGAGCGCGCCAGCCGCGGCACCGGCTGCGACATCGGTACCCGAGGCGCCACCCCCGCCCCCCACACCCGCAGCCGCGCCGGCACCCGTCGAGACCGTGGCGCCTGTTGCCGCGCCGGAAATGGTGGCCGAACCCTTCGATCCCTTTGCCCCCGATCCCTTCGCACTCGATACGCTTGTCCCACAGATCCCGGGCGGACAGCCGGGCGCCAAGCCGCTCCAGCCAGCGACGCAACCATGATGTTGCCAGGAAGACCTTGTTGAGACCCTGTGCGCGCCGTCACACCGCACGACAAGCTGCGTATCCGTGCCGTGACTGATCTGCTATAGCGCCGCAATCGCCGGATGGAATGATCGGGGTCGACGACATGGCGCGGACGATCCCGGCGGAGTTCCCGCCCGGTTGGACTGAACAGTGCTATCCCAAAGGAGTGTGCATGATGGGGCGTCGGTGGATATCCAGCCAGGTCCTGAAGCCGATTCTGGCGGCGGGTGGCGGCGTCGCCCTGTTGTTGCTCGCCGCCTGCGGCGACGAGGCGGCAGAGGAGCAAGGAAATGCCGAGAGCAACACGGTCGAGACGCAGGCCGTGGCGACGCTCGATCCAGCCAGGGCAGCCGCCATCCAGCAGGGGATCGAGGACTTCCTGGTCCTGGTCGAAGGCCCGCTGGAACAGCGCATCGTCCACCATGGCGCGGTCAAGGTAACGGCTGGCAGCGATGCCTATGACGTGACAATCGAGGGCGTCGAGATCGGCGTCAAGGGTGGCGACCGCATGGATGTGGGCACGATCACCTATCGCCTGGCGCCGCAGGGCGAGGATCGCTATCTCGCCAGCCAGCTCGGCCATGCGCCGCGCCTGCCGGTACTCGATGCAAGCGGCAAGGAGACCGGCAGCTTGGCCCTCAAGACCAAATCCTTCACCGGGGAGTGGTCCAACGATCTGCAGGCATTCCTTGCCCTGGACTGGCAGGTGAGCGACATCGTGGCCGCGGACAGCGAGGCGAGCGGCGGCCGCTTCACGGCCAGCGCCATGAGCAGTTCGCTCAACAGCACCGACAAGGGCAGCGGCCTCTATGACCAGGCTGGGCAGTTCGCCCTGTCCGGATTCAGCGCCAGGGAAAAGGCCGGCGGAACCCTCGACATCGGCAGGATCTCGGGCAGCGTCGCCATGACCGGGGTCAAGCTGAAGGACTACATGGCCAAGACCCGCGAGCTGCAGGCCCTGATGGCGGAGCTCTCCGATGCCGGCGGATCGGCGGGGACTGCGGTCACCGCGACCCCTCCGGCCGGGCTGGAGCCGGCGCAGGCGCAGCGCCTCGGCGAGATGATCAAGGGCATGAGCGGCCTCATCGCCGGTACCCGCTACAGTGTCGACGTCGACACCGTCACCTTCAAGGAGCCTGACAGCCGTGAAGCCTTCCGCCTGCAGACCGGCAATCTGGCCGTGGCCTTTGCCGGGCTCGACGCCGAGAAGGCGACGGTGACCCTGGGTATCGGCCATGACGGGCTCGTGGTCGAAGACCCGGAACTGGCGCAGATACCGCTCTTTCAGAAACTGTTGCCGGCCAGGGGTAATCTTGCCCTGACGTTGAGCGAGGTGCCGACCAGGGAGCTGTGGCAGTTGATCGGCGACCAGTTCCCGATGCTGGTCGCAGGTGATCAGAGCCAGACCGAGGCCGCCATCGGCGTGATGTTCATCGCCATGCAGCAATTGCTGCAGGAGGCGCCGATGAAGCTCAGCGTGGATCCTTCCGGCCTTCATGCCGAGATCCTGCAGGCTGATGCCAGCGGCGCCTTC